>DTZQ01000356.1 GCA_012961305.1 Armatimonadota bacterium
CCTATGGTCCAATTAGACGGGGGTCGGTTTGCGGCCTCAGACCTTAACGACCTCTATCGGCGGATTATTAACCGCAACAACCGTTTACAGCGGATCATCGAAATCAATGCTCCGGAGTCCATCATCAACCACGAAAAACGTTTGCTGCAAGAGGCCGTGGATGCATTGATTGACAACAGCCGCCGGACGCGCCCGGTAACCGGCTCCAACAAGCGGCCCCTGAAGTCCCTCAGCGACATGCTTCGGGGCAAGGAGGGGCGGTTTCGCAAAAACCTGTTGGGTAAAAGAGTGGATTACTCGGGGCGTTCGGTCATCGTGGTCGGGCCGGAACTGAAACTCCACCAGTGTGGGCTGCCCAAGGAAATGGCTTTGGAACTGTTCAAACCCTTCGTCATGCGGCAACTGGTGGAGGATGGCCGTACCACTAACATTAAAACGGCCAAGAGAATGGTCGACCGCCAGCAGGATGAGGTCTGGGATGCCCTGGACAAAATTATCAAGGACCATCCCATTTTGCTCAACCGGGCTCCTACCCTGCACCGCTTAGGCATTCAGGCTTTTGAACCAGTATTGGTGGATGGGAAAGCCATCCAAATTCACCCTTTAGTATGTGCGGCCTTTAACGCCGACTTCGACGGGGACGCAATGTCGGTGCATGTTCCCCTCTCGGCAGCCGCTCAGGCCGAAGCACGTATCTTAATGATGTCCACCCAGAACCTCTTCTCTCCTGCCCATGGACGCCCATTGGTTACTCCTACTTATGATATTGTCTTAGGCTGTTTCTACCTAACTCAGCAAACACCGGAAGAAGCCGCCGCCGAACCGCGGACCTACGGTTCAGCCGATGAGGCCATCCTGGCCTACGAAATGGGAGAGTTGAAATTACATGACCCCATTCTGGTACGCCTGGACCAGTTGGGGGTAGAAGCGGTTCAAGATGGGGAAGTGGTCACTTTGGCGGAGGACTTGGCCAACTTCCTTTACCGCATCGGAGCCGAAATCTACGAATTGCCCTTTGGAGCGAAAATTCTGGCCCAGGGTTTGACCTTCGTGCCCCAGGCCAAATGGCTCGAACAGTACACCGCTTCCAGTCAGGCGGAGGGGGATGGTTCGGCGGAGGCCGAGGAGGAGCAGGGGGGAGAACTGGTATGCTGGTTGCGCCTGGCAGCGGAGGGGGCACAGGCTCTCCTAAATGGACAGGAAGTTAACCCCGCTCAACGAGAGGCGTTGGAGGTGCTGTTAAACCAAACCTGGCGGCGATGGGAGGAACAGCAGGCAAGGGGTGAATTGGCCGAAATTACCACTGTGCTGCGGGATTTAGTGGAAATCGGGCGGGAAATAGAGCAGGAAACCGCCTTGGCCATCCAGAAAGGGGAATTAGCAGCCGGAACGGAAATTCGGGTGCGGGTAGTCAGGGATTTCCCACGGGACGAGGAAGGTAAACCCGTAATTACCACCGTTGGGCGGGTGCTGTTCAACGAAATGTTGCCCTTGGATTTGCGCTATGTCAATGAGGAACTGCCGCGCAAGGAGTTGGGGGAACTCATTACTCGCTGTTATAAACGGCACGGCCAGTTGAGGACTGTGGAACTACTGGACGAGATGAAACGGCAGGGGTTCCATTACGCTACTCAGGCTGGAATTACCATTTCGGTGACCGATTTGGAAACGCCTCCGGAACGGGAACAAATCCTGCGGGAAACCGAGAAGGCAGTGGAAGAGTGCAATCAACAGTTCCGTAATTTCATCATGACTGCTGGTGAGCGGGAGCAGGAAGTAACGCGCTTGTGGGTGGAGGCCAGCGACCGGGTGTACGAGGCCATGATTAACAATATCCGGCGTTCGAACCCGGTGTTCATGATGGCGGAATCGGGGGCCCGGGGCAGCAAGCGGCAAATTACCCAATTAGCGGGAATGAGGGGATTGATGGCGGATGCTTCGGGTCGGCTCATTGAGGCTTTGCCCATCAAATCCAACTTCCGCGAGGGCTTGACCATCCACGAGTACTTCATTTCCACTCACGGTGCCCGGAAGGGCCTGGCTGACACCGCGTTACGGACGGCCGATGCGGGTTACCTGACCCGCCGGATGGTGGATGTGGCCCAGGACGTAATCATTAAGGCGGTGGACTGTGGGACTACCAACGGCATTACTGTGGGTACTATCTGGGAGGTGCCTCGTCGTTGTCCCCGGCGGGAGTGTAGGACTCTGGCCTACCACACGGGGCCGCGCTGTAAAAACTGTGGGGAGTTGCTCTCTGAGGACCTGCAGGTAGTTGAATACTTGCAGGAACGAATAGCCGGGCGCATTGCCGCGGAAACCATTTATGCCTGGGCGCCGCGTACCTGCCCGGAATGTGGCCAAGTGGCTCGTTACGATGGACCCCACTGTCAGGCCTGTGGAGCCCGCTTCTCCGAGGAACCAATGCTCAGTGAGGAGGTGCTGGTGGAGGTCAATGAGGAAATTTCCGACGAGTTGGCGGAGCGTCTGGAAAAGGAATTTCTCTGCGAGGAGGTATCCATTCGCTCGCCCATGACTTGCGACCATCCGCAGGGCGTGTGTGCCCGGTGCTATGGCCGAGACCTGGCTACTAAGCGCTTAGTGGAAGTTGGAGAAGCGGTGGGGATAATCGCGGCCCAATCCATTGGCGAGCCAGGCACCCAGTTGACCATGCGCACTTTCCACACCGGCGGAGTAGCAGGGCAATACCTCACGGGCGTAGCGGACGTGAAGAAGAAAAAACAGGATATGATTCGGCAGTTGTCGCGGGATATCGAACAGGGACGGGTAACCTTGGACCAGTTGGGCAGCGCGGAACGGGAACGTAACAAAGCCATCCAAGACATGCTCAAGGTTCTGGAGGAGCCCAGCCGAGGTTTGCTGCGGGTGGTGGAACTTTTTGAGGCTCGTCGCCCTAAAGGTCAGGCCATTACCACGGACGTGGAGGGAGTAGTGGCCGATATCGAAACCAAGGGTCTGCGAAAGGTTATCATCCATTCGGAGCAGTCGCTGGACGCAGAGGTTAGCATTTTCCGGGAAGCAACTCTGGCCCAGGATGCAGTGTCGCCGGAAACGGGAGAGGTGGTGGCCCGGGCCGGTACGCCTCTGAACCGTCGAACGCGGGAAATTTTAGCCGAGGCCGGAGTGCAAGAGGTAGTTATTAGGAAGGAGTACTTAGTACCCTACCGGGGCTATCTGGAAGTGCGAAAAGGAGACGTGGTATCAGCCGGGGACCGTCTCACCGAAGGGCCGCTTAATCCTCAGGAGGTTTTGGCTCTCAAAGGAGTTAAGGGAGTGCAGGATTATATCGTCAGCGAAATCCAGAAAGTGTACCGGGAACAGGGAGTGGAGATTAACGATAAACACGTGGAAATCATCGTGCGGCAAATGCTGAAGCGCCGGGAAGTAATTGACGGTGGAGATACTAACCTTCTGCCCGGCCAAAAGGTGGACCGTTTCACTCTGGAGGCGGAAAATGCCCGGGTGCGAGAGCAGGGGGGACGGGAGGCCGTGGCCAACTGGATGCTGATGGGCATTACCGATGCTTCCCTGGCTACCGATAGTTTCCTTTCGGCTGCCAGTTTCCAAAAAACCACCCGCGTACTCACCGAAGCCGCCGTATATGGTCGAGAGGACTATCTGGTGGGACTAAAAGAGAATGTCATCATTGGTCGCTTGATTCCCGCAGGAACTGGAGCGACCCACTACCGCAATACAAAGGTAGTTCCTACGCCGGCAGCCCTGCGAGAACTGGGAGGGGAAGCCGAACCCCTGCGCGCCGTATTGCCTTCCCCTGAGGAGGAAGAGGAGGATGAGGAAACCCTGGAGGAAGCACGGGCCAGTTGGGGGAAATTGGCTGGTTTTGACGAAGATGACTTCAGCGAATTGCCGGGGGAGGAATTCTTGGAGGAGACCGAACCAGTCGAGGAAGCAGAGACCCCCTGGACCGCGAGCGAGGAGGAAACTTTGGGAGAGGAAATAGAGGAGGCAGATTGGGGAACGGTTGAGGAGGAGGAATAGAGGGTTCCAAGTAAAAGTCCCCGGAGTCTGGCAGAAAAAAGTTGCGCTCTTAGACTTGACAGAATGCCGATTATCTGGTATTATATGAACTTGTGGGGAAAGGGTTGACCCCCTCTGCCCGGGTAGCCTCCCCGGCACTACCAGTGAAAGGAATGGGTTGGGAAGGGAAAGGACTTCTGACGGGTTTGGTTTTCTGTCCGAAGTGCCAAGGGGAAGGATTATGAGGCTCCTCTCAGTATGTCGGTGGAGGAGCCGATTTTTTGAGCCTTGGCAGGAGGAGGGATGGAGAATGCCGACTATTAGCCAATTAGTGCGTAAAGGCCGGAAGAAAGTTCGGAAAAAATCCAAGGCGCCGGCGTTGCAAGTGGGTTTTAACTCCCTTAAGCGGCAGACTTATAAACTGCGGCAGGGAGCGCCGCAGAAGCAGGGAGTGTGTACCCGGGTGTACACTACTACCCCTAAGAAACCTAATTCGGCCCTGCGTAAAGTTGCCCGGGTGCGTCTAACCAACCGATATGAGGTTACGGCCTATATTCCAGGTATCGGGCATAACTTACAGGAACATTCGGTAGTGTTGGTACGCGGGGGTCGGGTAAAAGACCTGCCGGCCGTAAAATATCACATCATTCGGGGGACTCTGGACTGCGCAGGGACGGAAAACCGGCGCCAAGGACGGTCAAAGTACGGAACAAAAAAGCCCAAGCAGTAACGAGGAGCAAACCCATGCCCAGAAAAGGTTTCGTTACTCCCCGCCCCGTGCCACCAGACCCAGTTTTTAACAGCACTTTGGTCACCCGGTTTATTAAGGTTATTATGCGTAAGGGCAAGCGAAGTGTAGCGGAACGGATTTTCTATGGGGCCCTTTTGGAAATTGAGCGGCGTACCAAGCAGAACCCTTTGGATGTATTCGAGCAAGCCATTCGCAATGTTATGCCCATGGTGGAGGTGCGCTCGCGTCGCATCGGAGGAGCTACTTACCAAATCCCTATGGAAGTCCGACCCAAACGGCGAATTGCTTTGGCCATTCGTTGGCTGGTGGAGGCCGCACGGGAACGCTCCGGCCGTTCGATGATTGAAAAATTAGCCCAGGAACTAATTGATGCTTCCCGCAACACTGGTGGGGCCGTTACGCGGCGGGAGAACACCTATCGCATGGCTGAAGCCAATCGGGCCTACGCCCATTATCGGTTTTAGCCAGGCTACAGGAGGCGGTCCAGGAAGCAGGATTTGAGGGTGGGCCTAACTACGAGCCTAAGCAGTTTGAGGGGCTTTAAGGTGACAACTGGTGAGGAAACGCGGTACGTTGGCCAGGGAATTTCCACTGGAAAAAGTCCGTAATATTGGCATTGCCGCGCACATTGATGCCGGCAAGACTACTACTACGGAACGCATCCTGTTCTACACGGGACGAGTTCATCGCATGGGAGAGGTAGACGAAGGTTCGGCTACGATGGACTGGATGGTACAGGAACAGGAACGGGGGATTACTATTACTTCAGCGGCTACTACCTGTATGTGGCGCGGGCACCGGATTAACATCATTGACACGCCGGGGCACGTGGATTTTACGGTGGAAGTGGAACGGTCGCTGAGGGTATTGGACGGAGTAGTGGCCATTTTTTGTGCCGTGGGTGGAGTACAAACCCAATCAGAAACTGTATGGAGGCAGGCCAATAAGTATCGAGTTCCCCGCATTGCCTATGTAAATAAAATGGACCGGGTGGGGGCTGACTTTCATGAGGTAGTACACCAAATTAGGGAGCGGCTGGGAGCCAACGCGGTGGCTTTACAACTACCCCTGGGGGCGGAGGAGGACTTCGTAGGAGTGGTGGATTTGCTGCGGATGAAAAGTATTCGTTATTTAGATGATTTAGGCACCATTAGCGAAGAAGTGGAAGTACCAGATTACCTGCGCGAAACGGCGGAAGGATTTAGAGAAAAGTTGGTGGAGGCAGTAGCGGAAGTAGATGAGGAAACAATGATTAAATACTTAGAGGGGAAGGAATTGACGAGGGAGGAACTGCAGAGGGGACTGCGGCGAGCGACGCTGAACTATGAATTGGTGCCGGTATTGTGCGGAGCAGCCTTTCGTAACAAAGGGGTGCAACCGCTGCTGGATGCCATAGTGGACTATTTGCCCTCGCCCATAGATGTAGGGCCGGTGCGGGGAATTAACCCCACGACGGGGGAACAAGTGGAACGAGTTCCGGCCGATGAGGAACCCTTTTCTGCTTTGGCCTTCAAAATTATGAGTGACCCCCATGTGGGGCGGCTTACCTATTTGCGCATTTACTCTGGAGTTATGCGCCAGGGTGCCACCGTATTCAATGCCTCCAGTGGCCAACGACAGCGGGCCTCGCGCATTTTACGAATGCACGCTAACCGCCGAGAGGACCTGCCAGATGGCCGCACGGGAGACATTGTAGCGGTCATCGGGTTGAATGAAACAATGACCGGTGATACTTTGTGCGATGCGGCCCATCCCGTAGTGTTCGAGTCCATCCACTTCCCAGAACCGGTCATCACTATGGCTATCGAACCTAAAACTAAGGCTGACCAGGACAATTTACAGCGGGCCCTTCGGCGGTTGCGGGACGAAGACCCCACTTTCCGGGTGTGCATGGACGAAGAAACGGGCCAAACGGTGATTTCGGGGATGGGGGAGTTGCATCTGGAAATCATCAAAGACCGCCTGCTGCGGGAGTTCAGGGTAGAAGCCAACGTGGGTCGGCCTCAGGTGGCTTATCGGGAAACCCTGGCCGGTATTGCGCAGGCGGAAGGACGATACATTCGACAAACTGGCGGCCGGGGACACTACGGCCACGTTTGGCTGCAGGTGGAACCTCTGGAACCGGGAGCGGGATTTGAGTTTGTAAATGCCATCACTGGCGGGGTTATCCCCCAGGAGTTCACTCCGGCGGTAGAGGCTGGCGTACGGGAAGCGATGGAGGCAGGCATACTGGCTGGTTTTCCCCTCGTGGACGTAAAGGTTACGCTTTACGATGGCTCCTACCACGAGGTTGACTCCTCGGAAATCGCCTTCAAAACGGCGGCGGCCATTGCTTTCCGCAATGCAGCCCGCCATGCAGGAGTGGTGATTAAAGAACCCATTATGCTGGTGGAAATAGTCACTCCCCGGGACTACCTGGGAGAGGTAATCGCCGACCTGAACTCCCGGCGGGGTAGAATTGAGCAAATGACTTCTACCCCTGGTGATACGGAAACCCTTCGAGCCTATGTTCCCTTAGCCGAAATGTTCGGCTATGCGACCAGCCTGCGGTCTTTAACTCAGGGACGGGCTACTTACACTATGGAACCGGCCCGCTATGAAGAGGTGCCGGATAATGTACGGGATGAACTCATTGCCCGCACGGGCAGTTTTCTGTAAAGGCCTGGAGAGGCTGAAAACTTTACTCAGTTAAGGAGGCTTAAACCGATGAGCAAACCGAAGTTTGAGCGGACCAAGCCGCATGTGAACGTGGGGACCATCGGGCACGTAGACCACGGCAAGACCACCCTGACCGCGGCGATAACCAAGGTGCAAGCGGCGCAG
>DTZQ01000357.1 GCA_012961305.1 Armatimonadota bacterium
GCGCTTCCACCCCGAGGCAGGAGGCGGGATGCAGGATACCCCCCCCTCTATCCCCCCCCGCACGCGGGGGGAAGAAAGGGAGGCCCCGCACGCGGGAAGGAGGGAGCGAGAGGTGGTAAAGATGGAAAAAATAGAGAGGGCAGGTGCGGAAAGCACGGCTTATGCTCGCCTGTGGGCAGCGTTGCGGGCGGTGTCCTTAGATACCTCCCTGGACATAGTGAAATTGGAAGGCGACGTTTCCACCCGCATGTACTTTAGGGTGCAGGGCGAGGGGGTGCCTGCAGTGACGGGCAAGGAACCAACGCTGGTAGCCATGGTGTTGCCCCAGCCGGAAGAAACGAAACCATTGCCTTTCTTAGAGGTGCGGGATTATTTGGAACGGTGCGGCCTGCGTATGTTACAGGTGTACCACTACGACCGGGCACGAGGGGTACTGCTGTTGGAGGATTTGCGGGATTGCCTGTTTGAAGATTACGTGCGCGGAGTATCGGGGTCAGTGCTGGGGGAGCGTTATCGAGAGGCAGTGGACTTGCTGGTGGAGATGCAGGTGCGGACAATGGCGAACCCCGACCCAGGTTGTATTGCTTTTCAACGGGCGTTCGACGAAGAACGGTACGGATGGGAGTTGCGACGGTTTTTGCGTTACGTGGTGCAAGGTCCTAATAGGCCTCCGCTTGCGCCGGAAGATGCGACGGACATCAAAGCCGGTTTCCAGCATCTCATCAGGGTATTGTGCGCGGAGCCAAAGATTTTCGTCCACCGTGATTACCACTGCCGCAACCTCATGGTTTGTCGAGGAGAACTGCATTTGATTGACTTTCAGGATGCTCGCCTGGGTCCAGCCCAGTACGATTTGGCTTCCCTGCTGCGGGACTCCTACGTCGTCCTACCAAAGGAGTTGCGGGAGGAATTATTGGAATACTATCTGACCCATCCGGCCTGGGCACCGGGTCATTGGAGGGAGGGAAAACATTTCCGTCGCCTGTTCGATTTGACCAGCATTCAGCGTAACATGCACGCGGCTGCTTGTTTTGCCTGGTTAGCCGCCGATTGTGGGGTCACCCGTTACTTGCAATATTTGCCCGGCACTTTGGGCTATCTGGGGGAGAATTTGGCCAAATACCGCGAACTGACCGCGCTTCGCCGGGCTTTGAGCCGGTACGTTCCTGAACTGGTTGGTTAAGTAAAGCGGGAAAAGTATTACGCCCGCCCGCTCAGGTTAAAATTATGTTAACAGGGGGTTGCCAAAATGTTACAAAAATGATATAATTACCTCCGGGAGAGTAAACCGAGAGGGAGGAACGAGATGAGAATCAAAGTTGTGCAGGGTCCTCATGCCGGTCGGGAGTTTATAGCCAAAACCTCTGAGGTTATCATCGGTCGTCATCCTGAAGTGGAGGTGGCCTTACCGTTAGATGGCCGAGTTTCGCGGCGCCATGCTCGGCTGAGGGAGGAGAGTGGCAGGCTCTGGTTGGAGGACCTGCAGAGCACTAATGGCACCTTTTTGAACGATAAACGGATTACTACGCGCTGTGAGGTTTTCCCTGGGGCCCGGGTGCGGGTAGGGGATAGTGTCTTGGAGGTCGCCACGGAGGTGGTAACTCCCGAGGGACGGCGCAGTGCCCTGCTGTTGAACATTGTTCCCGAAGGTTTGCAGGAATCCACCAGTCGGATTGATGTAGAAGTGAGCATGGACGAGGAACCGAAAACAGAGGAGGAGTTGGGCGCGGAAGAACTACTCCGGCGCTTGGAGGCTATTCAACGGGCCAACCAAACAGTGGCTGAAATAGTAGACCCACCTCGTCTGTTAGGCGTGTTCATGGATTTGGTCTTCGATGTGCTCTCTCCGGACCGAGGCTTCGTCTTGCTGTTCGACGAGGAGACCCATGAACTCCGCCCTGAAATTGTCCAACAGCGACCGGGGCTGGGTGGGGAGGAGAAAATTCTGGTCAGTCAGGCAGTAGTGGAGCGGGTACTGGAGGAACGGACCGGCGTGCTTTTGCGCGATGCTCAGCATGATGTCGAGTTCGGACACCGCCAGAGCATCCAAGCCCTCAACATTCAATCGGCCCTGTGTGTGCCGTTGATTTATCAGGATGAGTCCTTCGGGGTAATTCACGTAGATACCCTGGATCCGCGGCGCGCCTTTAGTGTGTATGACCTGGAACTACTGCGGTCCCTGGCCAACATTGCTGCCTTGTGCCTGCACACCGCGCAGTTGCATCGGGAAATGGCCAAAGCCGCAGTGCAGCGGAATAACATTCGCCGTTATTTCGCTCCCCAGGTGGCCGAGAGAATACTGCGGGGGGAGGAAATCTTGGGGTCCGGAGGCGAACGGCGGGAGGTGACCGTGCTGTACACCGACCTGCGGGGCTTTACGGCCATGACCGAACCCATGGACCCAGCGGAAGTGGTCTCCATGATGAGCGACTATTTCGCCGAAATGACCCCCATCATCTTTCGCTACGATGGTACGGTGGACAACTACATTGGCGACGCCATTTTGGCCGTGTTCGGTAGTCC
>DTZQ01000358.1 GCA_012961305.1 Armatimonadota bacterium
AGGCACGAAGGTCTTCGGTGTCTCGGAAGGCAAAAGGGGCGGTCAAAGTGATAGGAGTGATAAGGGAATGGTCGGGTTTGGGAACCTCCTCCCCCGCGTGAACCGCGCGGGTGGCGAGGTTGCGAGGCTTAGATTGTCTTTCTTCGGTCACTGTGGCTCCTTTCTTTAGTTGCTTCCTTCCCCTCCCAATTCTAACGGTTGGGGGAACTTTTTAAGTTCCCATCGGAATTTTGGGGTAAACGGGGTCTGAAAGAAAAATGAGGTAAGAAGAAGGAAAGGCATTCTCGAAGGCGAAGTGTCTTCTCAGAGGAGTTGAAAGTGAAGCGAGGGAGTTTTGTTCACCCCTGGCTCATTCTGGGGGTCCTAAGTAGTTTGCTTTTACTTGCGTCCTGGCCCAGGGTTTGGGCCGGGGCCCCAGTGCCAGAGCCGGGGCCACGGCTGGAACCGGGGCCTCGTGGGCCCCTGCGGCCGCCTCGCGGGGAGAGGCCGCCGCGGAGGGGAGGGCGTGAACCTGCCCCTCCAAGGGCCCCAACCCCCCCGGCCCCAGAGACAGCGCCGGCCCTGGACATCGTCCGTCACGCCGACGGAACCCTTTCCGTGTTCGCAGTCAATGTGGGCATTCAGGAGTTTTTCGTGGAACTGGGCCGGGCGGCTGGCGTGCCAGTCATCGTGGACGACCCGGCCAAAATCGTGCGGCGCCGCATCACGGTCAATTTGACCCACAAGACCCCGGAGGAAATCCTGGCCAGTTTGGCCACCGCCTACGGCATCAGTTGTTCCCAGGTCAACGGGTTCTACATTGTCAGCGAGGGCATTCCTACCAAGCCATCTTCCTATCTGGTCAGCGACATTGCTGCCATCCGTACCCAGTATGTTCTGGCCCCCCAGGCCAAAGCCCTGCTGCCGCTGTTCCTTCAAGACCACGTGAAGGTCAACTTGGAGCAGAATGCGGTCATTTTCTCTGCTCCGCGGGAGGTCTTGGAGAAGTTTCGGCAGGACATCGCCCAGTTTGACATCCCCGCGGCGCAAATCATGTTTGAAATCCTGGTGGTGGAGTTAACGGACATCAGCCAGGAGGAGTTCGAGGCTACTTTGAACTTGCAAAATGAGGGGCGCGGGGTGCGAATTCTGTCGGGGTTAAGTGAACTCACCTTTCACGGCCTGGCCGAACTGCCCAAGGATTTCACCTACCGACTGAAAGCCCTGGTCACGGCCCGCAAAGCCCGGGTACGGGCCAACCCGACCATTGCCACGGTCAGCGGCCAGCGGGCCGAATTGTTCATCGGCATTAAAAGGTTCCTGCGCCAACCAGTACAGGTGGGCGAGGGCCGCTTCGCTGAACAGGTGAACTTCATCGAGGCCGGAGTGCGGCTAATACTTACCCCCTACACCGGCGGAGAGGGGGAAATCATTGTGGATTTGTCCCCCCGAGAGGAGGGCTTATCGGGGGTGGAAATCAGCACCTTGAGTGCCCCCGACCCGGTAACCGGCCTGCCGGAGAAGAGCACCCGCACAGCCAATACTATCGTCTTGGTGCACGATGGAGAGACCATCATCATCGGCGGCCTGTTGCAGACGGAACTGCGGGAGACCCGCTCCAAAATACCCATCTTAGGTGACATCCCCCTGTTGGGAGAGTTTTTCCGCTCCTCACATCTGGAAGAGACCCAGACGGAACTGGTCATTTTCATCACTCCGCGCATCCTGTCCCAAACTGGCCATTTGCCACCAGAGGAAGAAGCCCAACTGCGGCGACGGTTCTTGGAGGAAACTGCCCCATGAGCAGAAACCGATTCTCACGTTCGGCGACTGGTGACCCATTTCCGATGAACCCTATCGTCATACTCCAGTGGTGGAAGGTGAGCCTGGTGGCGCTGTTTCTGTTAGGCACAAGCGCATTATCGGCCCTCCACGCACAGGTGCGGGCCTTCTGTCACCTGACGGAGGTGCACACGGAGCAGCTCAAAAATGCGGTGCGCATCGTCTTAGAAGCCGATGGGCTGTTGCAAGTGGATGCCGATTTTCGCAACTTTGTGGACTTCGCCCAGGGTTTCGAGTGGCGGTTCATAGACCACATTCCGCTCTTTCTGGTCAATGCACGTTCCCAGGTAGGCAACTTCATTGACATCAGCATTTACCCGGTCAGCCATTTGGAATTAACCACTCCGCCCACGGCCGAGGAGGGGGTGGGACTGGACTTGGTCGTAGTCCTGTACACCCCCGGCCGCCTGCGGAGTTTTTCCTGGGGGGAGAATGAAGGCTATTTTCCCTGGGTGGACGAAGGGGTCAGGTTTGACCTGCGCTTGGACGAAAACCGGCAACGGCTCATCATCACCGTCCTCAGCGACCGCCTGGTGGAACCCGCCGATGAGTACCGCTGGGAGGAACTGCTGCGGGGAAGGCGGCAAGTGCTGGAGGCTGCTTATGAGGAGGGTCAATTAAGCCTTTATGCCCTTAACGTGGACTTGCGGGAGGCCTTCCAGGCCATTGCCGCGGTGACTAATGCCCGCATTGTAGTGGACGAGGCCGTGAAGCATTTGTTTAGTGCCTACCTGCCAGGGCAGCCGTTGGAGGAGGTCCTCGCCCGCTTGGCTATGGCCTATGGCCTTAACCTGCGACGAGTAGGAGACAGTTACCTGCTCAGCGAATCCACGGCCCAGGTGGCGGCGACCTATCAGTTGGGCGAAACGGAACGCATACCTTTGCAGTACCTATCACCAGGAGAGGCCCTGCGGATGTTACCTTATTTCCTGCTGCGGTATGTGCACCTGGACGAGGAGCAAAACGCTCTCACAGTCACTGGGCCGCCGGCGATGATTGAGAAAGTCCGCCGGGATTTAGCGGTCTTAGACCAACCCCTGCCCCACATAGCGGTAGAGGTCCTGGCCGTCGAATTGAAAGAAGGAACGGAGTTGGACCTGGGCGACCACATTGTTTTTGCCAACCATGAGCGTCAGTTCGAGGTAGATAGCCCCCCGGGGGAAGTAAGTTACCTGGGTCAGGGCCAACTGCCCCAGCGGTTCTTGGCCGAAGTAGAGGCCCTGGCGGAGCGAAGACGAGTGAAAATTCGTTCCCGCGCGACTTTAACCGTTCTAAATGGACATCGAGCCGAACTGTTCATTGGACGCCAGCAGTTCATCCAAGTGCTGCGTGGTTTCCGCCGCCAGGTGATAGAATTGCAGCGGTTGGACATTGGGGTACGCTTAGCAGTTAGGGCCTGGGTCAGAGGTGAGCGCGAAGTTCTCACCCATATCGAACTGGAAATTAGCGACATTGTGGATTTCGACCGCGTTACCGGCCTGCCGGTGGTAGCCACTCGTCGCGCCCAGTTTACCCTGCGGGTGCCCTCTGGCGACACGGTCGTCTTAGGGGGACTCGTTCTGCAGCAGCGAACCCGCCTTAAACGCCGCATCCCGCTGCTCTCTGAGTTGCCCCTGCTGGGCAAACTGTTCTGCAGCCGGGAGGAAATCGTGGACGGTTCTGAACTGATGTTGTTCCTAACCCCACGCCGGTTGGAAACCGGTTTGGAAGCGGGAACTTCCGAGCCGTCAGTATAGGAAGGACGAAGGGTTGAGGAGGACGATACCGATGTATCAAGTTAAGCGCGAAGAAACCTTTCCCTTGCGGGAGTTACTTTGGGGCCTGACCCTGCTGACCTTGGGCTACTTGGCCGCTCCCGCAGGGGCGCAGGTGGTTTACTGCAACATCACCGACGTGACCGTCAAACCGTTGATTAACGGGGTGCAAATAATTGTTCAAGCCGATGGGGTATTGGATTGGCGCTTTGGCCGGGGGGAAGGCCCGGGGGCGATTCGGAGGCCTCGGGGAGAGATGGCCACGCGCATTTCCCTTTGGTTCCCTGAAGCCCGTTCGCAAGTACCCAACTTTTTCGATGTCAACATATTCCCCGTTTCCACCATCCGCGTTTTTGTGCCCCAGGAGGCGCAAGCAGGCATTGGCGTGGCCATGGAAATACAGTTGGTGCAACCTTCGCGCTTCGAGGTGCGCTCCAGCACTGACCAGCAAAGCCTCATCATCACCGTGCGTACGGAACGCACTGTGGAACGGGCCGGCGCTGGTCGGCGGCGGGCAGAGGAAGCAGAAGCCCAGCAGGTGTTGGAGGTCTCTTATGAAGAAGGGCGACTCAGCATCCACGCCTTGAAGGTGAACATTCACAACCTCCTGGGCGAAATTGCCCGGGTTACAGGGCTTAATATTGCGGTGGACGATGCGGTACAACATGAAGTCAGCCTCACCCTGCGTGACCTGCCCCCGGAGAAGGTCATGCAGGCCATTGCCAGCGGCTATGGCTTGGCCCTGGCAGAGATGAACGGTGTGTACATGTTCACCGAAGGCGTGCCCACCGACTTGGCGCCTTACAACCTCAGCGGCACCGAGTCCTTCCGCCTGAAGTACGCCCGTGCTCGCTACGCGGCCGGATTACTGCCTACCTTCCTGTTCAAGTACCTGCTGCAGAACCCGGAGCAAAACGCTATCGTGGTCACCGCTCCCACCCAGATGCTGGACAAAATCCGCCGCGACCTGGAGAAAATTGATTTGGCTCCCCCCCAGATTATGGTTGAGGCCTTGGCAGTGGAAATCACGACCACCGCGGAGGAAGAATTGGGGCTCAGCCTGCTGCGGCGGCGGGCCAGGGAGGAGTACGGGTTCGACGCCCCGCTGGGGGAGGTGTTCTACCGCCGTTTGGACGACCTAAAGCCGGAGTTCCTGGCCACCCTCAAAGCCCTGCTGCAAAAGGGCAAGGCCAAAATTAGGGCCAATCCGCGTATGGCCGTGATTAACGGCCAGACGGCCGACATTTTCATCGGAACCCAGCGGTTCATTCGCGTCGAGTACCTGCAATGGGGACAGTTGCAGGAGCGCATTCAACCGGTGGACGTGGGGGTCAGCCTGGAAATTACCCCTTGGACCGGCGGAAACGGGGAAATCACCACCCGCATCACCCCTCAGGTGAGCAACATCGTGGAACTGGACCCCCAGACCGGCCTGCCGGTGCTAAGCACCCGCGAGGCCACCACCAGCGTACGGGTGCGCGACGGCGAAACCATCGTCATCGGCGGCCTGACCCTGCAACAGGAGTTCGAGACCAAGCGCCGCATCCCCCTCTTGGGCGACATTCCCGTCTTGGGTTCCCTGTTCCGCAGTCGGCAGACAGTCACCACCAACACGGAGTTGATTATTTTCATCACCCCCTATGTGCTTACGGAACGGGGTCGTCTGCCAGACGAAGCAGCCGAAGCGGACATCCGCACACGCCTGTTGGGAGAGTGAGGAAACGACGGACAAAGAACAGAAGGCCGTGACTTTTCAGGGTTGACAACTTTCAACAAGGCTCTACCGCCAGTTCGGCAGGAAGTGAAGCCTGTGGAGAGGGGCCCGGTCCCCTTGGGGTGAATCCTGCGGAACGGTAGCATCTCCTACACCGTACAGTCCCGGCTCGTCGGTGAGGATTTTCACCAATACGAAGTTCCGCCCCGGACAGTCACAATAACCCGTATCTCCGTGATTTTCATGGCAATTTCCTTTTCCACCCCAATGAGTTTAGCAGATGCGGATTGTCTCGCCCGTTGCTGTTGAGGTTTCTCTCTTCCCTTGCGAATTCCTTCCCCGGCGAACCCTGACTGGGAAAAGGAAGGTTTCTATATCTTGATGGAACAAAGGGATAAACCTGACTTGCGCAGGTGAGGCAAATGTGGTATAATACCATAGGGGTAGGAGAAGGAGAGCGACGATGTTCGGAGTAGGTGGGCCGGAGGTTATTTACCTTCTGGTAATTGCGCTGATTTTGTTCGGCGGCAAGCAACTGCCGAAAATTGCCCGCGCGGCGGGACAACTGCTGCGGGAACTGCGCAGCATTTCGCAGGACCTAACCCAGGAGGTAACCAGTGCCTTTGATATAGAGGAAGATGTAATTCCCAGAGATTGAGGGGGACCGGGGAGGGGACGGATGCCAGAATTGGGAACCAGGAATGCCTCGCGGTTTGCAGCCCTGCAGGAAATCCTGCTGGCTATCAACACCTCCCTGGATTTGGAGGAGGTGCTGCACGGAATCCTACGCCATGCCAGCGAACTGCTGGGAGCGCGCCATGGCTCTATCATGCTCTTGGACGAGGACACCCAGGAACTGTCCATCTTCGTGGCCACGGGGCTGAGCGAGGACATAATTCGCAATACCCGGGTGCGTTTGGGGGAGGGAATTGCCGGGCGGGTGGCCTTGGAAGGTAAGCCCCGAGTGCTCCGGCGAGGGGAACGGGATGCCCATTCTCTGGAAGAGGAGGAGAAAGGTGAACGGGAAGCAGCCATTGTAGTACCCCTGCGCACCAAAGACCGCATCGTTGGGGTGCTGAACGTCAGTGGCAAGGTGGACGGGAACAACTTCACCGAGGACGATGTCCAACTGCTCACCCTGCTGGCCAGCCAAAGTGGGGTAGCCATTGAAAATGCCCAACTGTACAACGAGGCCGCTGAGCGGGCCGAGGAGTTGGCGGCGTTGCATGAGGTTGGGGTGGCGATTACCTCCAGTTTGGACGTGGAGGAAGTGCTGAACCAGGTGCTGGACCGAGCCACCAGATTGCTGCGAGCCCGCTACGGTTCCCTTATGCTTCTGGACGGAGATGAGGAAACGCTTTACATTGCCGCTGCCTCGGGCCTGCCAGAGGAGGTCATTCGGGAAACCAGGGTACGTTTGGGGGAAGGCATTGCCGGGCAGGTAGCGGCTACTGGTCAACCCCGTCGTTTGGACAAAGGGGTGCGGGCGGCGGAATCGCGCAGCGGCGATGAGCGGGCCCAGCGGGCAGCCCTGTCTGTGCCCCTCCAAGCCAAGGGGGAAATAATTGGCGTGCTCAATGTCAGCGACCGCCTGGATGGCAGCAATTTTACGGACACCCACTTGCGTCTGCTCACTACCCTGGCCTCCCAGGCAGCCATTGCTATTAACAATGCCCGGCTGTACGATTCCCTCCAGGAACGCAGTGCCCGCCTGCGAGCCCTGAACGAAATCGGCACCGCCCTGACCAGTTCCCTGGACCGGGACGAGGTGCTGGACCGGGTGCTGAAATACGCCCTCGATTTGCTGGGGGCGGAGACCGGCTCGCTGATGCTCATTGACCCGGAAGACCTCACCCAGATGCGCATTGTCGTTGCCCGGGGCCTACCGAAGGAAGTGGTGCGCGAGGCGCGAGTGCGCATTGGCGACGGCATTGCCGGCTCGGTGGCCGCGAATGGCCAACCGGTGGTGTTAGCCCAGGGCGAGCGCGACGTTCGCTCCCAAAGTGCGGCTGCCCGACGCACCCAAGCGGCCCTGTGCGTTCCCTTAAAGGTTAAAGACCGGGTCATCGGCGTGCTGAACTTGAGCGGCCGGCGGCAGGGAGGCAATTTCACCGCAGAGGACTTGGAGTTGGTGGTCACCTTGGCCAGCCAGGCGGCCACAGCCATCGAAAATGCCCAACTCTACGACGACCTGCGGGAGCAGTTCGTCCAGTCCATTCGGGTCATTGCCAACGCCATTGATGCCCGAGACCCCTACACCCGGGGCCATTCGGAGCGGGTTACAGAATACGCCCTGCTCATCGCTCGGGAACTGGGCCTGCCGGAGGGGGATTTGGAAGTGGTACGCTACGGAGGACTGCTACACGACGTGGGGAAAATTGGCATTCGAGATGAAATCCTGCTCAAACCGGGCCGGTTGACCGAGGAAGAGTTTCAAATAATGAAAAGCCATCCGGTACGGGGGGCCGATATTATCTCCCCCGTCAGACAATTGCAGCGAATTCTGCCTGCTCTGCGCTACCACCATGAGCGCTACACGGTGGACGGGTATCCGGAGGGCTTGCATGGAGAGGACATTCCCCTTATTGCCCGCATTATTGGGGTAGCCGATACCTACGACGCCATGACCACCAACCGACCCTACCGCAAGGCCCTCCCCCGAGAGATAGCCTTGCAGGAGTTGATTCGCAATCGGGGGGTGCAGTTTGACCCCCAAATCGTAGATGCCTTTCTGCGTTGTGTGGCCCGCGGGGAAGTGGACCATTTGGATGGACAGAGTGGGGCGCAGGAACTTATTGCTGAACATTTTCGCCAGGTAGCCCGTGAGGAGCCAGTGCAAGCGGTGGCCTAAATGCATATGCGCATGGTTTGGGGGCTGGCAATTTTACTCTGGTTCGGAAGTGGCGAGGTTGGGGGAGTACAGAATACCGCCCCGCGGCTGAGCGTGGTAGCAGGACAAGTAGAGGTAAAACCGCCTCTGTTAGCCAAATGGGTAGCGGTCACTACGGAGGAGTTGTTGATGCCTGGAGATTTGTGCCGGACAGGGGAAAATTCAACCGCAGTTGTCTCCTTCCCCGGAGGGAACGAAGTGCGGTTAACTGCAGAGACTACGGTAGAATTGCGAGCCTGGGAAGTTGAGCCTGTGGGCCCTGGGAACTGGAGGAGTAGAGCCCATCTGAGAGCAGGAGGAATAGGGGTTGAATTGATAGTTTGGAAGGGCCAAATAATCGTTCACGCCCAACCACTGGCCACGAGAAACAGTTGGTTGCGGGTGCGCACGCCTGAGGCGCTGGTATCCGCCGCCCAGGAAGAGTCCCGTTTTCGCCTGGCCCACACCCGGGAAGAGGGAACCTACCTGGAGGTGACAAAGGGCCGAGTTCTTTTGACCCTGGCCGGGGAAAGCAGGGCAATCCCGGCCGGATTAGAGCAACGTATTCCCCCGACCCCGGGTAATTGGGAACCCGAGTTTAAAATACAACCTGTCCGGGTTAGTGGACGTTGGCCGAAGTTAGTTTCCCTCCCTCCAGTGCGGTCTCGTTTAGCGGCAACCTTAGGAAGGGAGCCTTATCTTGTCCCCTGGCCAGGCCGGGGTAGGATGAACCTATTCCGTCCCCAGCGGTTGGGCCTTCCCGCTCCGACCTGGTGGGAAAGCCGCGCCGAGGTAATGTCCCTTGCCCCTGCGGGCATACCCGCAGAGGTATGGAAGCGACTGTCAGTGGTAGAACGCACCCGTTTGCACCAGCATTGGCGAGAACTAACTCCTGCCGAGCGGACCACCGTCGCCCGTTGGGGGTTGGAAGATTGGCAGGAAGTTCTGCGCTTGGCCCAAGTGGTAACCTGTCAGCGGAATTTACAGCGGTTCTGGCATGCAGTACAGCGTTATACTTATGCCCACCAAGGACGTTTGCCCCCGGCAGAAAATTGGAAACAGGCCCTGTTCCCCTATTTGGAGCCCGGCCCATTTTGGCAGTGTGCGCTGGAGGTAGAAGGCGAACCGATAGAATACCAGTTCAACCGACAGTTGGGGGGGTGGAAACTGAGCGCCATTCGCAATCCTCAGGTGACCGTACTCTGTTACGAAGGGATAGAGGAAAACACTACCAGTCCCCCCCGCCTGGTGGCGGTGCACGGAGGCGGGGTTAATGTGCTCTTCGCTGACGGGAGGGTGCGCTGGATGCGGGTACCCTTGTACCCCAATGTGCGCTGGGAGCCTTAGGAAAAAGCCATGAACATACGGCAGTTGGTAAAACTTTGGTTATTAGTGTCTCTAAGCGGGGTTTTGGCCGGTAGTTGGGGCTGCAAGGTAAAATTGGATGAAGACCACCTCATCGAAAAGCCCTTAGGGGCTTTAGCCGAATGGGGAGTAGAGTTGCAGTACCCTCTGGTAAAAGACCCCCTGCTGATGGATTTCGTGGGAGCCATCGGCCAAGCAGAAGTAGCCGTTGCTCGCCGCAAGCATGTGCCCTATCGGTTCAAAATTGTGGACACCGGGGAAGTGAACGCTTTTGCCATCCCCTGGGGTGGCATTTATCTCACCACCGGCCTGTTGAACTTCGCCGATACGGAGGATGAGTTGGCCTGTGTTATTGGACACGAAATTGGCCATGTGGAGGGCCGCCATGCGGTACGGGCCTTCAAGACCCAACTTTGGGCCACGGCCATTTTCTCCCTGCTGAAAGGCCGGGTGAGCCGCGACCTCCTCTCCGGGTTGCAACTGGCCGGCTTCTTCTACACCCTGCACCACAGCCGCAAACAGGAATATGATGCCGACCGCCGGGGAGTGGAAATCACCTACCGGAGTTACTACGACCCCTCCGGAGCGGTGACTTTCTTTGAGAAGTTGCAGGAACGATATGGAGACCAGGGCCGTTTCTGGACCTATTTTTCCACCCATCCCCTCACCCGCGACCGCATCAGCCGGGCCAAACAGCAGCCGGAATTGAGCCCCAACAGCGCTCGGGCTTTGACCCACATTGCCCGTGGCTATGAGCAGCGCAGCATGTACCGCCTGGCCGCGGAACACTACCAGGAAGCGGTAGCGGCCGACGGTCGCTACGTTCCCGCTTACCTGGGATTGGGCCGGGTAGCGGCCACCCGGGGCGAAATGGAGCAAGCCCGCGAGTACTACCAGACCGCCCTGCGCTACGAGCGTGGAAACGCGGAAGCCCAGGAGGCCCTGGCCCGGCTAAGGGTCATCACCCCCGCTTCCACCACCGTAGTGCGCAGGGAAACCCCATCGGTTTCCCCGACTGTTGCCCAGCAGAGGGGAGAAGCCTCCCTGAAGGAAATCCGAGGGATGCAGCAAAGTTTCGCCGCTCAGGCCCGAAGTTCCCGACCCCGCAGCGACCGCGACTTGTTGGAGAGGGCCCAGGAACAGTTGTCCCTCCTCTACGCTTCAGAACTTCGCGACCCGGACTGGGAGCAGTTAATTGCCGCGGGCAATCAGGCCCTCATTCGTCTGCAAACGGCCTGGCATACTTTGGAGCAGGCCCAAGAGGAGGGTGCGCGTACCCTGGGTTTGCTCCAAGAGGTGCAAGAACGGCTGTTGGCGCACCTGCGCCGCACTCCCAAACCAGAAGTGGCAGCACTGGTCTTAGAATCGAGCAAAGCAGTCCGCTTAGCCGCGGCCAGAGTGGAAGAGGCCCTCCGCCGCGGGGAAGAAACCCGGCGTCGCCTGGAACGAGTCGAGCGGCTAACCTATGAGGCCCTTGAAGATTTGTACGAGGCTCAGAGACAGCAACCCCCCGACGTTCCCTTCCGCACCTCCAGCAGTTTGCGCTATCTCGTGGAAACAGCCAAAGAGCAAACGACGGAGACCCTAAACGAGGTGAAAGAAATCGCCAAACGCACGGCCGGAGGGCAAAGTATCGCCCTGCAAATGTCCATCAACTCCTACTTGGCCGGGGCGACACCGGCCCAAGAGCGCATTGGAGCAAGTCTCATTGCCCATTTCCTGCGCACGGAAGCGGAGGAAATCCTCGCCTGGCGCAAGCGTGGTCACCGCTACGGGGAAATTGCCCTCCTCCTGGGAGGAGCCCGTAGTGCCCGCCGCACTCCGGAACAGTTGGTCGGCAGGCATCCCTTGCGGACAAGATTGGTATCCCATCTGGAAGCCGCCCAGGTGCCCTTGGAGAACGTCAACCTGGTGCTGAAACTCCTGAACCAGGCCTTGGCTACAGAGTTCGGGGAAGAGGCAAAATAGGAGGTAGAATTATGAAGCGCATCCTGGTGGTGGACGATGATGAACACGTATTGAAAGTTTGCCGGGATG
>DTZQ01000359.1 GCA_012961305.1 Armatimonadota bacterium
CCTCGTCGGTGTTGGCGTACTTGGCCATCAGGCGGCCCTCGGCGGTGCGCCGGCCGATGAAATGTTCGTTGAGCCAGGTGACAAACTGCACCACCGCCTCCCGCCGGCTGGGCTTCCAGCGTGCTCTCTCGGGCGGGTAGAGGTCGTTGGGGTGCTCGTGCCAGCCGAAAACCCAAACCTTCTCTATCCCTTGACGCTGATGTTCTCGCCACTCCAGATAAAGGTGCAGAAACTTCCGCCGCATCGCGGGGAGGCTGAGGTCCTGCCAAATCATCCGGCGCATCCCCTGGGTATATTCCTCCGGCACGCCGCGAGGCAAGGGGCCATGCTCTCCGATTCTTCCCAACACGGGAGCCTGGGGAATGAGCACCCAAGGGCTGTTCAGGTCCTCGCTCAGAGGCCAGCCGAACGCCGGTCGCCAGGGGTTGTACACGTCGTGGTCGAAGAACAGGTTCATGGCCTCGTTGCGCCCGCCCGTCAGCACCTCGAAGCCCATCTCCCTGGCCAGCCCTACGTCCAAGAGGTGGCCGGTGATGGTGCGGTTAACGCGGCGAATCTCCTTCGGGTCGTCGCTGCCGATGATGCGGCCAATGAGCCGGTCCACCTCGAGGATGTGGTCGTAAGTGACGCGCTGTCTCGTCTGGGGAGACCATGCCCAGCGCCGGGCGTCATACCAGAGGTGAGGGCCGGCTTTGTAGTTGGAGTGGAAGTGGGTGCCGAAGGCATGGATGCCCTTTCGGTAGAGTCGCCGCAGCAGGTTCAGCCCCTCTTCGTCCTCCAGATACCACTCCGCGTGGTCGCCGCCAATTTCCAGCGTCAGGCAGGGGACGAATTCCCGGCCCTTCTCCTTTTCCAAACGCTCCAGGAAATCCGCCAGCCATTCCAGGTTGTCCCGCTCCGCCTCGTAACTCTGGCGAAGCACCTGCCCGCGGGGTGCAAAGAGGGGGTCGAAGTGGATGACGAAGGTGATGTGGATGGGATTCTCCGCTGCTCGCGCGGCTTGCTCCCGACCGCCCGCGGGGTAAAGTAATGCCGCCAAGGCCAGAACCGCCAGGGTCTGGCGATGGCCAATAATTATCCGATTCGCAGAGCGCTTGTCCATGTCAGTCACCCTCCCCACAAGGAATGAGAAAAGCCAAAATGCTTCCTCGTTCGAGAACCTGCACCACTATGCGCATTACTTGCCCCTTGCCAAGAGACTGGTCAAGTCGAACTCGATGTGGAACCACCGTTCGACCCCTTCAGCCGGCGGGTTAGTGATTCGTTCGACCCAGGTGCGGCGCACGCATTCGGGATGGTTCGTCCAATAGGCGGTCTCTGCTTCCAACCTTTTGCCGGGTCGCTCGGTCGTCATGGGGAAGCGCACATCCAGAATGCGCTGGTCGCCCATGGTCAGCAAATTGATGGTGATGTCGCTGTAGTGGATTTCGTAGCAGTCGGTCGGTCTGGGCAGCCGGGGCAGCCGTTGCACGGCCAAGTCGAACAGACCCCATACGTCCTGCTGGGGCTCGCCGCGCGGCGGTCGGCCGGGACGACGGGACAAGGTGCCTCGTGGGGCTTGCCCCGTCACTGCAAAACGTTTCAAATCCGCTTTCGCCCGCTGGTAACCCCGCTCCGTGGCCTCATACCGCTCGCCCCACGGATGACGCTCTCGCCACAATCCCTTGTTCTTCGCGTTCCAGTCTTCATGCAGTATCGGTCGGCTCAGAATGGAATATCTCACCTCAGGCGGGGCGCCGCCAAAGCCGATACCGAGTTGACCGCGCTGGCGGAAGTTCGTCCGACCGCCAGTCGTGCTCAGATGCACCCATGCACCGCGCCCCTTTGCATCCTGCGCCCAAAACTCCAGCGCTCCGATCGCTGCCCGCGCCGGGATGTTCAGCGACCGTAGCATCGCTGAAACCAGCCATGCGTGCTCGATGCAAATCCCCGCTCTCGTTTGCAACAGTTCGTGTGGGCGATAGCACCAGTCGTAGAAGTTGCGGCCCCAGCACCAGCCCTCGCCGCTGATGCTTTGCCAGATGCCACTTGTAACGTCCCGAAACGGCTGGTTCAGCCCACGCGGCGGCTCGGAATAGACGCCATCGTGTTCGATGTGCTTGCTGACCCACTCGTAAATGACCCACACCACTTTGCGCGTATCGCGCCGGTCCGTGACTGGCAGAGTTTCGACCAGTTCACGTGCTTGGGCTACCACAGCAGGGTGGTCTGACTCGATGTACTCATCCGGCTGGAGGTAGGGTCTGACCTTTTCCGGATAGCCGCTGGCGTCTCGCGGAATGACAGCCCCGGCGGGGATTCTGCCCGGGGGCGTGAACTGGCGCAGTGACAGGGTGCCGAATTTCACCCGCAGGTCGTCCGGGTCGTCGCCGGGAGCAAGTTCGAAGTTGACGGTTCTCGTCCCGTCAGCCACCACCGCCACGTCGCCCACCGGTCGGGTGCGATAGCCGTCCTTCTCGGCCAGGACGATGTAGCGGGGGAACGCCACTGGCACGTCGGTCAGTCGGTAGCGACCATCGGCGTCGGTTCTCGCTTCGCACCGCTTGCCCCAAGGGTCCCCCCAGATGAAGACGCGGACGTCAGGCAGCGGTTTGCCATTTGAGGTGACCTTCCCGGCGATTGTGCCCGTCGGGGCTGGACCGAAGAAGAGGTCATCAAACCACACCTTGCCGACGCCGGCCAGGAGCAGATTCACCTCGGCCTGAGCCGCTCCAGCCGGGGCGCGCACCTTCAGTTGCGCTGGGAAATCGAGGGCGAACTCTCGGGTGCCCGTGTGGGCGGGCAAGTTGACGAACTGGAGCACCCGACCGTTGGCATCGCGAAACACCAGTTGCAACCCACACCGGCTGCGTGGCGAGACGCGTTCGAAGGCCAGGTAGCCGGAGAATTGGTAGACCCGTCCCGGCTCGACCTCGACCACCTGCTGCCACATGCCAAGGCCGCCGACGCGGCTCTGCACGCACACGCTGTGCCGCCCGGAATGGCTTTTGCGCTCGTCCCACAAGTAGCCCCGGCTGCCTTGGGCACTCCGCGGCGAGGGGGAAAAGGTCCGCCAACCATCCGGCTGGTCCTGGCCGGATTCGAAGCCGGCGTTCTGAAGCAGGTTCGACGCCGCTGGCAGTTCGTTGGCTGTCGCCAGACACGGGAGGAAGACCACCACCCTGAGAAGGTTCAAGGTTCGGACGCTCATGTCGGTCCTCCTTTCCGGATTCATCCAGGAGAGGAAAGCGGTCTGGAACCGCTTGGTCACGCGTGGCCCGGCCAATTGTCTTTCCCTCCGTTTCACAAACTTGCGGCTGCCTACGTATCAGTTTCCGGTGGGCCTAAGGCAGCCATCTGGTAGGCAATCGCCGCTTCCTCCAAGGAGCCCAGTCGTTCGTACAGCCGGCCCAGTTGCCAGTAGGCCACAGGGGAGGCCGTTGCCTCCGCGCCCTGCTGGTACACCGCGGCCGCTTTGGCCCATTCTCCCTGTCGCTCGTACAACCGCCCCAAGTTTTCCTGGGCCAATAAATGGGAGGGCTCCACCTCCAGGGCTGCCTCGTACTCCTGCTGGGCCTCCTCCTCCCAGCCCCAGTGCTCATAGATGAGACCGAGGTTGAGGTGGGCATCCACCAAACGGGAATCTAATTGCAGCGCGGCCTGATAACAGCGGACGGCTTCCTCCCATTGCCCCTCCTCCTGGTGGATTTTGCCCAACGACTCGTAGGCCAGGGCCAAACCGGGCGTCTCCTCGGTGGCTCTATAAAGGCCTCTTTCGTACTCTCGCTTTGCCTCCTCCGAATTTCCACAGCGCCAGAGGGCATAGGCCAAGCCAAAGTGGGCCGAAGGGGAGGGTGAGTGCTGGCCAAGGGCCTTTCGGTAGGCGGCTACGGCCTCCTCGAACTGTTCCTGGGCCAAATACCACTGGGCAAGGCTTAAAGCATCCACGGTTGGAGGGGAAGCCACGTACCGAGCCACTAAGAACAGCAACAATCCCCCCAAAACCGCACCTAAGGCCAAGGGGCGAAGCAAGGGCTGAGCCGGTTTCCCCCGCTTCTGGCCGGCTGGCACTTCCGGCGGCAGTTTGGCCAGCACTTGGGGAACGAAATCCGGCGGTGGGGACACGCGCTCCACCGCTTGCAGAGCGGTCGCTATTTCCTGCGCCCTGGCCCTCTCGGCGCGACAGGAAGGACAGTTAGCCAGGTGACGTTCCAATTGGCGTTGGGTTCGGGGGGAGAGGGTTCCGTCCAGATACGCTTCCAGCCGTTTGCACACCGCCTGACATTTCATTCCTTCGTCAACTCCTCCCGCAGCCGCTGCCGCGCTCGGCGCAGGTGAGTTTTGACCGTGTTCACCGGCCGCTGCAGCACGGCTGCCATCTCCTCACAGGAAAGCCCCTCGAAGTAGTGCAGGACTACCACCTGTCGGTAGGGCAGGGGCAGTCGGGCAACGGCGGCCTGCACCCAGAGCCGCTGCTCCACGGCCGCCTCAAAGCGAGACCCTTCTCCCGTCATTTCTGGCCCGTTTTCGGCGATTTCCTCCAGGGAGAGAGGCATGAGGCGACGTCGGCGGAGGTGGTCAACACACAGATGGTTGGCAATGCGTAACAGCCAGATGGAGAACTTTCCACCCCGGAAGTCCTGCAAGCTGCAGTAGGCTCGCACGAACGTCTCCTGGGCCACATCGTTGGCCTCCTCGCGGTCGGAGAGCAAACGGTAGCAGAGGTTGTAGACCGCTTCCTGGTAGCGTTCCACCAGTTCCTCGAAGGCCCGCCGGTCGCCAC
>DTZQ01000360.1 GCA_012961305.1 Armatimonadota bacterium
CTTGCTCTCCGAAGAGGTCGGTCTCGGTTTCCTCGCGGAAGGTGGTTTCCAGCACCCCGGCGCGGGTAGCCCCCAGGCCCTTGGCGTAGGCCAAGGCCAACTCCTTGGCTTGACCCGTGTAGTCCTGGTGTATTGCAATCAGCGAGGGCACTCCTTTGCCTTCCACGAACATCCGGCGTAGCAGATGGCCTGGCCCCTTGGGAGCGACCATGATGACATCCACGTTCTCCGGCGGGACAATTTGCCCGTAGTGGATGTTAAACCCATGGGAGAAGCCCAGGGCTTTGCCCTCTGTCAGGTACGGCCCGATGTCGGAGGCATAGACTTGGGCCTGGATTTCATCGGGGATGAGGATTTGGACGAGGTCGCCCTGTTGGGTGGCTTCGGAGGCGGTGAGGGGGGTGAAACCCTCGGCTTGGGCCCGTTCGTAGTTTGCCGTCCCCGGCAGTTCGGCGACCACCACCTTTACGCCGCTGTCACGCAGGTTCTGCGCCTGGGCATGGCCCTGACTGCCATAGCCGATGATGGCTACCGTTTTGTCCTTTAGCCAGTCAAGGTTAGCATCCTCGTCGCGGTAAATTTTGGTCATGGATTTTCCTCCTCATTTGGCGACTAAGATGGTTATTTCGCGGTCAGGAATTAGTTTCCTCCCCTAACTGTTCGGCCTGCTGGCGGCGACGGGTTGACGGAAATGGAGCGACTGGGAAAAAGGAGTGAGTCGTGAGTACCGAGTCCCTCAGCACTCAGTCCTCAACCCTGGTGAAGATGGCCCAATGGCTCCTGAACATCCGCCCGTCCACCCCTCTATCACGTCCCGGCGGGAGGTGGTGGTTCCTCTGGAGGTTGGGGTGGAGGTGGTGGAGACAACCAAGCCCATATGATACCCAAGAGCAGGCCCACACCGGCGAAAATGGCCAGGTTCAGCAGGAGCACATCCACCCGTTCCAGGCCGAAATAGCCGGTCTGGGGGTCATAGCGGGTCAGGTAACTGTACAGGCGCCACAGTCCCCAGTTCAGACTTCCCAGGCACCCTACGGCTAAGCCTTTGAAGGCCAGGAGGCCAATTTGACGGCGGGGCACTCCCAGCAGGATTCCCACCAGCAACCCCGCCAGCGGCCCGGCCCAGGCCAAAGTGCGCATAAGGGTTTCTACGGTTTGTTCCTCAATCAGTTCGCGCATTTCAGGTCGCCTGCATGCCCCGGGCTAAGACGATTTCTCCCGTCCGGGCCATTTCCAGAATGCCAAACTTGGCCAGCAGGTACATCAGGGCATCAATTTTCTCTCGGTCGCCAGTCACTTCCACGACGACCTCCTTCTCCCCTACGTCCACAATTTGTGCCCGGAAAATGTCCACAATCTGCATGATTTCCGACCGGTCAGCGGCCTCGGCCCGCACCTTAATCAAACCCAACTCCCGCGACACTACCTTTTCCCCCGTGTGGTCGTTGACGGCAATTACGTCCACCAGTTTGAACAACTGCTTGTTGATTTGCTCCAGGACCTGCTTATCCCCCAGAACGACGATGGTCATGCGCGAGGTTTGAGGGTCTTGGGTGGTGCTGACGGCCAAACTTTCAATGTTGAACCCGCGGCGGCGGAACAGGCCTGCCACGCGGGCCAATACCCCAGGCCGATTTTCCACTAAAACGGAAATGGTATGACGCATCATTCTGCTCCTGGTTCCTCCAACAAAGGGCGGCCGGTGTCTCCCCCGGCGGGCACCATGGGGAATACATTTTCCTCCTGGGCAACCCGAAAGTCCAGCAGCACCGGCCGGTCTGTGAACTCCTGGGCCCACTCCAAAGCCGGAATTATTTCTTCCACCTTTTCCACCCGTCGGCCGGCCGCTCCATAGGCCTCTGCTAAGCGGGCGAAATCGGGCACCCCACCCAAGTAGGTTTCGGCGTAGCGGGCTTCGTGGAACAACTGCTGCCATTGGCGGACCATGCCCAAGTAGCCATTGTTGATGAGGACGATGCGGATGGGCAACTTGTGGAGCACTGCTACTGCCATTTCCTGGAGGTTCATTTGGAAACTGCCATCGCCAGTAATGCACCACACCTCCTCCTCGGGGCGGGCGAACTTAGCCCCAATGGCGGCGGGGAAGCCAAAGCCCATGGCTCCCAAGCCGCCGGAAGTGAGGAACCGGCGCGGTTCTTCTACCCGGTAGAACTGGGCAGCCCACATCTGATGCTGGCCTACGCTGGTGGTAACGATGGCCTTCCCCTTGGTGATTTCGTTCAGGGCTTGGATAACGTGCTGCGGTTTTAGCCTTCCATCTTCTTCCCCCTTGATACGCAGGGGATAGGCTGCTTTCCACTGCGCAATTTGCTCGTGCCAAGCCATCCGGGGCCGATGTTCAATCAAAGGGAGCAGTTGGGTGACGACTTGTTTAACATCTCCCTGTATGGGCACTAAAGGAGTTCGGTTTTTGCCCAACTCGGCCGGGTCAATGTCCACATGAATCACTTTGGCTTCGGGGGCGAAGGTCTCCAGGCGTCCCGTCACTCGGTCGTCGAATCTCACCCCCAAGGCAATCATCACATCACAACTGGTGATGGCATAGTTGGCATAGGCCGCCCCATGCATGCCCAGCATGCCCACGGCCAAGGGATGGGATTCCGGAAAGGCTCCCTTGCCCATGAGGGTCCAAGCGACTGGAATATTGCCGGCCTCTGCCAGTTGCCTTACCTCCTCGTGGGCTCCCGAGGCGATGACTCCCCCGCCGATATACAAAAGGGGCCGCTGGGCGTCGTTGATTAAGTCGGCGGCCCGGTCGAGGTATTCCTCCGAACCTTCGTAAACCGGGTGGTAACCACGTAACTCACGGCGTTTAACTCTGTTGAGGTCAATTTCGGCTGTGGAGACATCTTTGGGAATGTCAATAAGCACCGGTCCGGGACGCCCCGTACGCGCCAGATGAAAAGCCTCCCGCACAATAATCGGCAGTTCATATTCATCGTAAACCAAATAGTTGTGTTTCACAATGGGCATGGTGATGCCTGTGGTGTCAGCCTCCTGGAAGGAATCGCGGCCAATCATGAGGCGGGGAACCTGGCCGGTAAGGCAGACAATAGGTATCGAATCCATGTAGGCATCAGCAATGCCGGTAACTAAATTAGTGGCCCCCGGCCCTGAGGTAGCCATGGCCACACCAACCTTGCCGGAAGCCCGAGCATAACCGCTGGCCATGAAGGCGGCGCCTTGCTCGTGGCGCGAGAGGACATGGCGGATTTCCGACTGCTTGAACAGTTCATCATAAATGGGGATGACGGCTCCACCAGGGAAACCGAAAATAATTTCCACTCCCTCTTGGAGCAGGCCCTTTAAAAGCACTTGCGCTCCGGTCATCTTCATTGCTCTCCTCCACCCAAAGAAACAAAAAACCTCTCACCTAACAGGGGCGAGAGGTTTTCCCGCGGTACCACCCTTCTTGGATGGGGAAAAACTCGTCCTTTTCCCCACCCCACTCTAAGTACGATAACGGGTATCACCCGTCCCGACCTACTAACCCGTTCAGTGTTGCCCTACTTCTCCTCCTCCGGGCGTTCAGTCAGGCGGCTCAGGAGCGACCTTCAGTGGGCACATCTACCAGGCTCGCAGCCTTTGACCCGGCTCTCTGAAGATGTGGGGACCACCTACTCCTCTCCGTCTTCGCCTTTCTGCAATAATAATATGTAAGCATTCAGCCTTTGGCCTACTTCTTACGCCTCACTAAAGACCAAGGGCTGGCTGAACGCTTATTTACAAAGTATACCACAATTGTAGGTCGCTGTCAAGGGTTTGACTGAAATTCCCCTCTTACAATTCCTGGGAGGGGATAAAGATATTTTTGTTAAGCAAGCCTTGACAAGTCAGCCGTTTTAGGGTACAATCGGGCATGGTCAACCGAGGGCAA
>DTZQ01000361.1 GCA_012961305.1 Armatimonadota bacterium
AGGTGCGGGTGGTGGCCGACCCGGAGATGCCCGTGTTGCTGCTTACGGGCCCGGAGGAGCAGTTGGCCACGGCTCGCCAGTTGGTAGAACAGGTGGACGTGGCTCCACCGGCTCCACCCCCACCGCCACCCGTGGTGCGGGTCTATCGGCCCCGTCGTTTGGACTTCCCGCAGGTACAGCAGAGCATCGCTGCCGTCGCCCCCCAGGTAACTGTGCAGCCTCAGCCGGGCGGTTTGCTGGTGCTCAGCGGTCCGGCCGAGGAAGTGGAACGGGCTGGGGAACTGCTGGCCGAGTTAGACGTGCCCACGGAGACGCGACTGTACAAAGTCAAATACGTCTCGGCCCAGAACCTAAAGGAACTGCTCTCCGGGCACTTCCCGAATTTGAAAATCGAAACCATTGCCAAATCCCCGCCCCAGGCGACCGGCGGGGGAATGCGGACCGGGGGAACCGCTGCCCGGCCCCGTCCGAGCGGGGAAAAGGGCGTTTCCCAGATGCTGGTTCTCACCGGGCCCGCCGAGGATTTGGACGCCGCCCTGGCCCTCTTGGAACAGGTGGACACCCCTGCGCCCCAGGTGCAAATCGAGGCGGCGGTGCTGGACGTGTCGCCCGAAACGCTGGAGCAAATCGGCATCAACTGGGGAGCCACCACTCCCCTGTCCACCCTGACCATCACCGAAACGCCGGGGAAGGGCATTCGTTTCGGCACCTTCCAGCGGGCGGGCCTCAACATCACCGAGGCCATCAACCTCCTGCGCAGCGACACCCGCTCCCGGCTGCTGGCCCGGCCCAGCACCGTCACCGTGGACGGCACCGAAGCCCGACTCCTCAGCGGACAGCGCATCCCCTTTCAGGTGCAGACCATCGTCAGCGGTACGGTGGTGACCAGCGTGGAGTTCGAGCAGATTGGGGTGAACCTGAGCATCACTCCCCACATCACCCTGGACGGATATGTAACGGTCCGGGTGCGCCCCGAGGTGAGCAGTTTCCAGGGCTTCTCCCCGGCTGGCTATCCCCAGGTTAGCACCCGCGAGGCGGAAGCCACAGTGCGCATTCCCGATGGCGGAGGGCTGGTCATCGGCGGATTAGTGAAGGAAGAAGACCTGGAGAACCTGACCAAAGTTCCCTTCTTGGGTGACATTCCCATTTTGGGCGAACTGTTCCGCTACCGCAGTCGAACGCGGCGAACGACGGAACTGGTGATTTTCATCACTTGTAAAGTGTTGGGCGAGGAAGACCATGGCCCGTAGGCCCTTTGGCGAAATTATCGCCGAACTTGCCGGCCTGACTCCGGAGCAAATCGAGCAGGCGGTGAAAATCGGCCGCGAGACGGGAGAGCCGTTGGGCGAGGTGCTGGTCAACCTGGGCCTCATCACCGAGAAGCAGCGCGCCCAGGCCCTCGGTCAGCAGTGGGGGATTCCCTTTCGTGACTTGGAGGAACAGCCGCCGGAGGAGCAGGCCGCCGAGTGGTTGCCCCTGCGCCTGTGCGAAAAGCATACGGTCGTTCCGGTAGCCCTGAACAATCACCGTTTGACTTTGGCCATGGCCCGGCCCTTCGACCTGTATGCCATTGACGAAATCAAACTGGCCACCGGCTACGATGTGGTTCCGCTCATCGCCGCAGAGGAGGACATCCACCGCACCATTGCTCGGCTGTACCGCACTGACCAACAAGTAGGGGAAGTGCTCAGCGACCTGGCCAAAGACATAGAGGGAGTTGAAATCGAGGTAGAGGAAAAGCCGGCGGAGGAAGAAGTCAGCATTTCCGAACTGCGCAGCCAAGCAGAAGAGGCCCCGGTGGTGCGGATGGTGAACATGATTGTCCTGGGGGGCCTGCGGGAGGGAGCCAGCGACATCCATGTGCAGCCGGAGGCCGACCGCGTGCGGGTGCGCTACCGCATTGACGGAGTGATGCAAGACCATGCGGTACTGCCCAAGAAAATTCAAAAGTCGGTCATTTCGCGGCTGAAAATCATGGCCGATATGGACATCGCCAACAAGCGCACCCCCCAGGACGGACGCATTTCCCTGCGAGTGGACGGGCGCGACTACGACTTCCGCGTCTCCACTCTGCCCGGCATTAACGGGGAGAAAGTGGTTATGCGCATCCTGGACAAGGGCAGCCTGCGCCTGGGCCTGAACAAATTGGGTTTGAGCCTGAAGGAGCGCGAGCAGATGGAGCGGCTCATCACCCGCCCCTACGGCATGATTCTGGTCACCGGGCCGACAGGCAGCGGCAAGTCCACCACCCTCTATTCCCTTCTCAACCGGCTCAACACCGGCGAAAAGAACATCCTCACCATCGAAGACCCGGTGGAATACGAAGTTCCCGGCCTGACCCAAGTACAGGTGAACGAAAAGGCCGGCATGACCTTTGCTTCGGGACTGCGCACTATGCTGCGGCAGGACCCGGACATCATCATGGTCGGCGAAATCCGCGACTCGGAAACGGCCCTGATTGCCACCGAAGCGGCTCTGACGGGCCATCTGGTGCTCAGCACCCTGCACACTAACGACGCCCCTGGCGCCGTCTCCCGGCTGATTGAAATGGGCATCGAACCGTTCTTAGTTGCCTCCGCCCTCATCGCTGTGGAGGCCCAGCGGTTGGTGCGGGTTATCTGTGACCGGTGCAAAGTGGCCTACAACCCGCCCGAAGGCGCCCTGAAGCGACTGGGCCCAACGGTGGAGGAGTTAGAGGAAGTGGTGTTCTACAAAGGCGAAGGCTGTCCCGCCTGCCGCGACACCGGCTACAAAGGACGCATTGGCGTATTCGAGTTGATGGTGATAGACGACCGCCTGCGGGCGTTGATTTTGGACCGCGCGCCCACACAAGCCATTCGCCAGGCCGCCATTGAGGCCGGCATGGTGACCCTGCAGGAGGATGCAGTGCGCAAAGTGCTGCAGGGGATTACCACGGTCGAAGAAGCCCTGCGGGTGATTTACGTAGAGTGAAAACCATGCCCAAGTTTCATTATCGCGTTTTAGACGAGGCCGGACGGGAAAGCACGGGCGAACTCCTGGCTGAGGACAACGCCGAGGCCCTGGCGAAATTGCAGGAGGCCGGTTGGTACGTCCTCCAGGTTCGTCCGGTCAATGCCGGGGCAGGACGGCTCGCCCAATGGTGGCGGGACCGGTTTCAGAAGGTCAAACTGAAGGAGTTTGTGGCCTTCTGCCGCCAGTTCGCCACCCTGGTGAACGCCGGGGTGAGCGCGCTGAGGGCGCTGGAAGTGCTGCAAGACCAGACCAAAGACCGTAAGTTGGCCGAAACTTTGGAAGCCCTGTACACCGATATAGCCAGCGGCCTTTCGCTGACCGAAGCCATGAGCAAACACCCGCGGGTCTTTTCGCCCCTGTTTCGCAGCATGATTCGGGCTGCCGAAGCCGGAGGCATTCTGGACGAAGTACTGGCCCGCCTGGCGGACTACCTGGAGGACGAACTGGAGATGAAGGGCAAGGTCAAAAGTGCCCTCACCTACCCCGTAGTGGTGCTGTTCTTTGCCTTAGTCGTGGTGATGGTTTTGGTCTTTTTCATCCTCCCCAAGTTCGGCCAGATTTTCGAGGACATCGGGGCCCCGCTACCAGTCACGACTCGTCTTCTCTTGGAATCCAGTGAGTTCCTGCTGCACCACTGGTATCTAATGCCCCTCACGGTGATTGGCCTGATGGTAGGCCTGCGGGCCTATGGGAACCATCCCCGAGGCCGCCGCCACTTGGACTGGCTGAAACTTAAACTGCCCATTGCGGGAGAACTGCTGCAAAAGGTCGCCATCGCCCGTTTTGCCCGCACCTTCGCTTCCCTGGCTGCCAGCGGATTCCCTGTCTTACAGGCCCTGGACATCGTAGCCGACACGGCGGGCAATGAAATCATCGGCGATGCCATCCGCACCGCCCAA
>DTZQ01000362.1 GCA_012961305.1 Armatimonadota bacterium
CCTCCTCGCCCCTCGTCCCTTGCCCCACCCTTGCCCTCCCCGCGTGCGGGGAGGGTTGGGAGGGGGCCAAGGGTAAAGACCTCCTCGCCCCTCGTCCCTTGCCCCACCCTTGCCCTCCCCGCGTGCGGGGAGGGTTGGGAGGGGGCCAAGGGTAAAAGCCGCCTGAGCAGTTACTTCTCTCTTAGACGAACGATTCCTCCTTGGAGTTCCCGGAAAAAGGGGCGAGGGACCAGCGGCTCGATGTTGCGGAAAAGTGAAAAAAAATTAAAAGAGCGATTACCCCCTTGACAAGTGCAGGGAAAATAGGGTATAATCACTATGCCAAATTGCCGGGGCATTTAATTTTGGGTGGTCTCCCTCCAAGGTGTTGAGATACCCAATTGCTTTGCCGTTTCACCGCAGAGACCCAAAGGAGGCCGAGAAAGCCCGAAAAACTCTGTGCCCTCAGCGCCTTGGCGGTGAGAAGAGAGCATCAATCCAAAGGGGGTAGACTACCTAATTTTGGCGAAGGAGGTAATCCCATGAGAAAAAGTTTGACGCTCACGATTGGTTTAGTCCTGTTGGGCATCCTTCTGGCCCTGCTGGTCGGCTGTGGGGGTGGGGGGACTGCCCTGCCGAGCAGCGGTCCGAGCAGTGGGCCGGGAGGGGAAGTGCCCGGTCCCCTGAGCGAGGGATACGGCACCATTGTCGGCCAGGTACAGTTGGTCGGCCAGACCGACCACAGCGGGGTGACCATTACCGCAGAGCGGGTCTGGATGGGCCAAACGGTGACGGTGCAGCGACTCCTGCGGGTCCTGGATGAGGAGCCAACCCGCCTGCGGGAAGTAGTGGAGGAGGTGCAGGAGGGTGGTGCTCAAACCCGGGCCAACTGGGAGGGCTTCTACACCGCGGTCACCGATGTCACAGGTCACTTCGTCATTCCCAACGTCCTGGCCGGGGAGTACACCCTGACCGCCCAGAAAGGGGACTTTGTGGCCCTTAAACGGGGGGTTCAGGTGGAGGCCGGGCAAACGGCTACGGTGAACTTCGGCCTCACCCGGCAAAATAGTACTGGCACCATTAAAGGCGAGGTGCGCCTGAGTGGTCAGCCCCACAACAGCGGCATCCTGGTCTTCGTGGAGGACACCAGTTATTTGGCCTACAGCGAAGGGGCCTTTGGGGTGTACACCATCCCCAATGTGCCCGTTTCCGCCGCTCCCTACACCATCCACGCGGCCGCGGCCGGCTATGCCGACGGGCTGATGGAACTGCCCAGTCCGCTAACCGCCGGAGCCACGCTCCAGGCTCCCCTCATCGTCCTCAATCCGGGGGTGACGGTCATTGGCCACGTGGTGCGGGAGTATTTCCGGGACCCGGTGGCGGATGCGACCGTCTGGAGCATTAACGGAGTGCAGACCACCACGGACACCGACGGCATTTTTGCCCTGCGCCGCGTGCCCCCCGGCGACGTGGTAGTGTTAGTGGACAAGTCGGGCTTCGAGCAGGGCGTCGGAATGGGCTATGCCCAATTGCCCGGCGGAGCGGCCCTGGTCAGCAGTGTTTACGAGTTGCCGGAGGACATCTACCTGCCCATTCCCGACCCGGTGCGGGTCATTGATGCCACCAACAACAACCTTAGCGGCGAGGTCCTGTGGAAAGAGGACAAACTAATAACTGAGGATGTAACGGTATCCGCTGGCGCGCTGCTGGTCATCTACCCCGGAGTGATGGTACGCTTCGCCTCGGGGAAGAAGATGGTGGTGAATGGTGCCCTGCGCGTGGCAGAATGGGAGAAAATACCAGCAGAAGGCCCGCCCGAGGTTAGGACACGTTACGATGGTGATTACGACCAGGAAGGGCCTTACGTGCGCTTCACTTCGGACAAGCCAGTTCCCTCGCCAGGGGACTGGGGAGGCTTGGTCTTTAAGGACCAGAGTGCCGACGATGCGCGCAAGACCGAACTGCACCACGCTCGCGTTGAGTTCGCCGGGCCGGGCATCACCTGCGACAACTCCTCCCCACCCATCCGCTACTGCGAAATCGTGGACAATGCTCCGCCCACGGGAACCAATGGCGGTGGGATTCTCTGCCTCAACAACGCAGCCCCTCACCTGGAGAACAACTACATCGCCCACAATCGGGTGAGTTCTGACGGCGGAGGCATTTACTGCGACAACTCCTCGCCCTGGATTACCCACAACAACATCGAAGGCAACTCGGCCGATGGAAAAGGCGGCGGCATTGCCTGCGCCAACGGTGCGGCGCCGCGGATTGCGGATAACTACGTGAGCGGGAACTGGGCCTCGGCTTCCGGCGGCGGCATTTACACGGCTTCGGGGACCAGTCCTCTCATTCGCGACAACCAGGTCGAACACAACCGTGCCGACTACGGCGGCGGCCTGTCGGTCTTCGGAGCAACAGCGGTGAAGGGCAACCGCATTGAGGAGAATCGAGCCGACCACCGGGGCGGCGGAATCGAGTGCAAAACCGATACCTTGCTGGAAGCCAATACCCTCTTGAAGAATCGGGCCGACTTTGGCGGGGGGCTATACATCGGTGGTCTCGCCGTCGCTGCCTCCCCAACGGTGCGGTACAACCTCATCGCCCAGAACAGGGCCGGACCTCTGGGAGGAGGAATTCTCGTGGTCAGCCCGTCCTCGGGAAGCGGAAGCGCGCCCAGCCTCTACTACAACACCCTGGCGAACAATGAGGCAGGAGTGGGTGGCGGGGTCTGCATCACCTCCAATTCCACTCCCACCCTGAAAGACTCCATTATCGCTTTCAACAACGCGAGCAATGAGGCTGGAGGGGTGTTCGTAGAGGCAACGGCTACGGCCACGCTGGACTACAACGACATCTACGGCAACTTGGCCCCCACCAATCCCAATTACTCGCCAAGTGACCTGGACTTGGGCCCCCGCGCGATGGAGGAGGACCCGTTGTTCGTTAATCCTCCCTACGATTACGCCCTCCAGCCAGACTCGCCTTGCATCGGTGCAGCGGAGGATCCGGTCCACGATATGGGCGCGATTCAGTTCGGCCATGGCAAACCAGGGCCGCCTTAACAGGTTACCTCTTCCGGTAGGGCGGCCCCCTTTGGCGCCTTCGCGCTTAGCCGCCTCCTCTGAGGTAAACGGCTAAAGGGAAGCCGCCCTACCCAGGCTGCCCTGCCCGATAAGAAGGCTCCAATCCAATTTTCGGACCCACTCTTAGTCCCGAAAGGCCAAAACCGATGAGACGCATACTCGTCTGCCTGTTTGCCCTACTGGTGAGCAATGGCCGCGGAGAGGCCGCCGTTGGCGATTGGCCCCTGTTCCGTGCCACTGCGACCCACACGGGAGTAGCCACGGAGCCGATGTTGCTGCCCCTGAACCTGGCTTGGGCCTTTCCCACGGGGGGCAGCGTGAACTCCTCGGCTGCCCTGGTCAACGGCGTGGTTTACATAGGCTCGGAAGACGGTAAGGTCTATGCCCTGGACGCGGCCACGGGAGCCCTCCAGTGGACCTTTACCACCGGTGGGGCCGTTCGTTCCTCCCCCGCCGTGGCCACTGGCAGGATGTACGTTGGTTCCGCCGATGGGAAGGTCTATGCCCTGGACGCGGCCACGGGCTCTCTGGTGTGGGCTTTTGCCACCGGCGGGGGGGTGGAATCCTCGCCCACAGTGGCGGGGGGCAAAGTGTACTTCGGCTCGCTGGAGGGCCGGGTGTACGCCTTAGACGCAGCCACGGGAAACCTCGGGTGGACTTTTGCCACCGCCGGAGGGGTTGTCTCCTCCCCGGCTGTGGCAGGAAACACCGTGTACATCGGCTCCCTGGACGGCAAGGTGTATGCCCTCAACGCCACTACCGGCGCCCTGCTTTGGGCCACTCCTACCTCCGGCGCCGTGGGGGCCTCTCCAACCGTGCAGGGTAGCCTGGTGGTGGTGGGTTCGACCGATGGAAAGGTCTATGCCCTGCAGGCCACCAGCGGTGCGGTGGTCTGGACCTTCGCCACGAGCGGGCCCATACATTCCTCCCCGGCGGCCGGCTCGATTATCGTGGGTTCCCTGGACGGGAAGGTCTATTCTTTAGACGCGGCCACGGGAAGTGTGCTCTGGACGTTCGCCGCCCGCGGTGGCATTTCTTCCTCCCCGGCCATTGCCGGGAAACTCGTTTTCGTCGGCTCCGATGATGGTTTCCTGTACGTCCTGCGCCTGAGCGACGGGGCTAAACAGTTTGAATTTCCCACTGCCGGGGCCATTCACTCCTCCCCCGCAGTAGGCCGCAATCGGGTGGTCTTCGGCTCCCAGGATGGAAAGGTCTATGCCCTGCAAGGCTCCAACCGTCCCCCTGTGCTGGAGTGGACCGGCGAACTTAACTACACCGCCGACGGCCTCCACCCGGAGACGGGCACGGCAGCCACTACCTTTGAGTACCGCGTTCTCTATCGGGACTACGACAACGAGGCCCCGGTGGAAATCAAAGTGTACCTGCGCAAAGGCGGCAGCGACATTTCCGGTAGCCCCTTCGCCCTGAGCAAAGTGGACCCCACCGACAACGACTACCGCAACGGGGTGCTCTACCACTTCTCCCTCAGCGGGTTAATCAAAGGCACCGATTACACCTACCAGTTCGCTGCCGCCGACAGCCAAGCCGCCGCCATAGGGCCAGCCACCGCCGAACAGGACGCCCCCGACGTGAGCAACTCTTCACCTACCGTCACCGCCACCAACGACGGCCCGGTGAACGAAGGCTCGGCCGTGACCGTTACCGCCACCGCTTCCGACCCCGACGGCGACCCCCTGACCTACAGTTTCGACTGGGAAAGCGACGGCACCTACGACGTGGTGGACCAAACTGCCAACTCCGCCAGCCATACTTACTCGGACAATGGAGAGTACACCGTCACCGTGCGGGTTAAGGACGACGATGGGGCAACCGATACTGCCACAACTACCGTCACCGTGAACAACGTGGCCCCTACCGTGGAGGCTGGCCCAGACCAAACGGTCAACGAAGGGGACAC
>DTZQ01000363.1 GCA_012961305.1 Armatimonadota bacterium
CCTTTCTTCCCCCCGCGTGCGGCCCCCCGCGTGCGGGGGGATAGAGGGGGGGCCTCCTGCCTTCTGCATCACGCCTCAACTCTCCGCGGGCGAGGGCACCGCCGCACCGCAGTAGTAGCAGAAGTTCACGGTCAGCGGCAAATCCCGGGCGCATTGGGGGCAGGGCGCGGTCGAGGGGACGGACTTTCCCGTTGAAGCCAGGGCGGAGGCCAATGCGGTCAGGGTCTCTCGGGCCTTAGCATATTCAGGGTCGCGGGCCAGGGCGGCTTCGTAGGCCAAAAGGGCATGTTCCAGGCGGCCGGCGGCCTCGTAGGCCAGGCCCAAATTGTACAACACGGCGGCATTGTCCGGCTCCACTGCTAAAGCCTGCTCCAGAGCCTCAATGGCTTCAGCGTACCGCCGCCGCTGGCTCAGCGCTCGGGCCAACAACTGCCAAGATTCTACCTTCTTCGGTTCCTTGCGGGTAGCACGTTGGAGATGTTCAACGGCCTCCAAGATGCGACCCTCCTCCAAGGCTGCCTGACCAGCACTTAGAGGGTCAGCCACTTCCTCCAGAGGGGGAACTTCCGGTGCGGGAGCGGCCAGGGCTTCCTCTGGCCCTTCCGTCAGGTCCAAATGCCAGGTGCCCTCGATAGGGCCTAAGCGGATGCGGTCGCCGGAAGTGAGGGGCCGGCGGGCAGTCAAGCGGTGGCCGTTGACGAAGGTTCCGTTACGGCTGCCCAAGTCTTCAATCCACCATTGGCCGTCGTCGAAAATCAGCCGGGCATGACGACGGGATACCTCCCGGTCGTGGGGCAGCACCACATCGCAGTCCGACCGTCGCCCCAGGACCACCTCCGGCCGGGTAATTTCAAACTCCTCCCCCGAATCCAACACCAATTTAGCGCGCATGTTCCTCTCCCGTGATGGACAGCCTACTTCTCAATGGCCGAGGCTTATCGCTGGGTCCAACGACAAGCCATCCGCTACCCCGGGGTGGAGACGGCAGTCGTGGGCAGGCGCGACACGGTGCCGTGGCACAGTCCACCTCCCTCCGTGCCCACCCATAGGGTATCCCCTTCCCAGGCTAAAGCAGTCACTTTCTCCGCCGCCAGGCCCTCGGCGGGAGTAAACACTTCCCAGAGGTCCCGCTCCGGGTGGTATCGGGCCAGCCCCTGGTCTGTACCCACCCACAGCGTCCAGCCGGCCCCGACCAAGGCGGTAACCGGCGCGCCCGTCCATTCCGGGGGCAAATCCACCAGTCGCCACCGCTGGGTCGCGATTTCATAGCGCTGCAAGCCGTCCACACTGCCTACCCACAGTCCGTTTTCCGCCGGCCAGAGGGCCAAGATTTCGCCCAGGGGGAGGAAGGACTCCAGGGGGCAAACTTCCCATTCCTGCCGCTGAGGGTCATAGCGGCATAGGTGGCCCTCGCTGGTGCCCGCCCAGACCGTCAGGCCCTCCGTCAGCAGGCAGGTTACCCGCTCTGCCGGGAAGCCCATCTCCGGCCCAAAAGGGTCCCATTCCCCGCTCAGGGGGTCAAATCGGGCCAAGCCGCTGGGCCCTCCGACCCACAGATGAGCCCCGGCCACGGTTAAGGCCGTTACCGGCGCGGTAGACGCGGGGCCCTCCACCGTCCGCCATTGCTCCAGAACCTCGTCGTAGTATCGCAGGCCACGCTCCGTGCCCACGTACACCCCCTGGGACAGGGCCAGGGCGGTCACCTCCTCCGCCGGGAGGGCCGCGAGGGGCCAGAAATCCCAGGCGTCCGTCGCTCGGTGGTAACGGTTCAGCCCCCGCTCTGTGGCGACCCAGAGGGCTCCCTCGGCTGGCCACAGGGCTTTTATGGTGGCTCCCACCGGCCCGGCGGGGAGGGGAACAGCGGCCCACTGCTTGGCCTGCCAATCGTAGCGGGCCAATCCGTCAGCATGGGCCACCCACAGACGACGACCTCCAGCCATGAGGCTGCCCACTGGGGGAGCGAGCAACCCTTGAGGAACGGGCAAACGCTGCAACTCCGCCTTCGACGGGACAGGGGGCTTGCCCCCAGGGCCGGAGGGTACTTCTCGGCGAACGGCCAGCACTTGGCTGCCCACTCCCACCCAGGCGGCAACGGGAGAAAGGGCAAGGGTAGGAAGGCCCTGGGTTAGAGCCTGGGCAGACAGGGGCCAAGTTTGTCCCGTCCGTTCGCGGTAGGCATAGCGACTTAGGCTGCGGTCCGTGGCCAACCAAACCTCCTGGTCTCCAACGGCTACGCTGTGTATCGGGGCCTGGCCCCACGCCGGCTGGTCGGGAAAGGTCTCCCAACTTTCGCTCCACTTGTCGTACCGCACTGCTCCTGCGGCTGTACCTACCCAGAGGCTGTACTCATCGCCGGCCAGGCAGAGGATGAGGTCGCTGGGCAGGGGGTCGGTCTGGGCCGTGTAACTTTGCCACCGTCCGGTGGCCCGCCGGAGACGGAAGAGGCCCTGTTCCGTTCCCACCCATATATCTTCTTCCTCCATCAGTACCGCATTGACCGGCTGTTCGCCGGGCCCGGCCGGGTCAACTACGGCCCTCCATCCTCCTTCCCCAGGGTCGTAGTGGTAGGCTCCGTGGGCGGTGCCCAGCCACAAGTCCCGACCGTGGGCTGCTACGGCTCGCACTTCGTTGGTGGGCAAACCGTGCTCGGAGAACAAACCGTGCCACTCATTGAGCACTCGGTCATAGCGCCACAGGCCCACCCCGGCCAGCCAGAGGAGGTCTCCGGCGGAGGCCATCTGCCGCGCCCCGCGGGGACTGGCCAGGGAACGCCAGGCTTCATGCATCAGAGGGGGCACTGGTGCAGACTGCAGCCGGGCGGCTCGCAGCAGGGCCAGCAGTTCCCCCGCATTGGGGGGGCGGCGGGCGGGGTCTTTCTCCAGGGCTTGGGTAATGACCGCCTCCAATTGGGGGGAAATCTTGGCTCCCAACCGCCGGGGGCTGGGGGGAGCGAACTCGAAAATGGCCCGCTGAATCTCTGGCCGTCCTCGTCCGCCAAAGGGAAAACGACCGGTAGCCATGATGTAAAGCGTGACCCCCACCGCCCACACGTCCGAAGCAGCGGTGGCCAGACCCTGAAACTGCTCCGGCGCCTTGTAGCGCAAGGAACCCACTGTGCCCAGCGCGCGGCCACTGCCCTCCAGTGTGGCCGCCACTCCAAAGTCCCCCAATTTGACCGTCCCGTCAGCCGCAAAGAAAATGTTCTCTGGTTTTACATCCCGATGCACCACCCCGGCCCGGTGGGCCTGGTCGAGGCCCCGCAAGACCTGACTGATAATTTCCACAATGTCCGCTTCTGTCAGAGGGCCGCGTTCTTTAATCCGTTGGGCCAAACTCCCCCCGGCCATGTACTCCATAACGATAAAAAACAGCCCCTCCGCCCGCTCTGCGGAGAAAACTTTGACGATGTTAGGATGCTCCAGGGAAGCCAACATCTTCGGCTCCACCAGGAGTTTCACCAAGTCCCACTCCTGGGCAACCGGGAACTTCAGGGCCACAATTTCATCCTCACCCGTCAGGGTGTAGGGATTACGGGCCAGCCAGACCTGGCTGAACCCCCCCTTGCCCAGCAATTTGAGGAGCACGAACTTGCCCATTTCCTGCCCTGGACGAAGCATGGTACTTCTCCTCAACCATCCACATCTATGCTTTGCGTCTACGGGCGAGCGCAGTTAGCAATACCACCGGTAGGACGGCCCCTCCCGCCCAGGCAGGATGGGACTTGAGGGCAGCCGCAATCATGTAACCAGCGCAGAACAGCGCGGATACCTGGGTCAACTCTCGGCCCCATTCGTGGCGCAGGAGCAGGCCCCCGGCGGCGAGCAAAATAACTGCCGCGAGGGCAATAGCGAACTGCTCCAGGGGCAGGGCGGGCAAGGGCAAGTAGCCCAGCGCCGTGGCCAGCAGGATTCCTCCCTGGACCAACCACAGCAGGCCGAGGAAGGTCGTCTTTCCCCGGCTGGGCAGGGAAGGAAAAGCCTGGCCACACTGTCCGCAGAAGGATGCGAACGACGGGTTCTCTGCGCCGCAGGCAGTACAAGTCAGCGGTTTCCCTTCTGCCCCTTCTGGAACGGCTTCGGTCGGTGGGGTCAAAGTGGGAGGCAAAGGTAAGGTCTCCAGAGGCCAGGCTTCCGTCGCCTGCAAGTTAAAGGCGGTGCGACCGATTTGCACCCGGTCACCGGGCCGCAGGCGAACGGGTCGGTCCAGGCGGCGGTCGTTTACCCAGGTTCCATTGCGGCTCTCCTCATCCCGAATCCACCACACCCCTTCCACGAAAGTCAAAGTCGCATGATGACGTGAAACCTGGTCGTCTTTCAGCACCCAATCGTTGTCGCTGCGGCGTCCGATGTGGAATATCTCTTTGTCCAGCGGTACGGTTTGCCCATCTTCTAACACCAAGATAGCAGTTGGGAGGGAGGCTTCCGAAGCGGGGGAGGAAACAACTGCGCGTTCCGGCGGCAAGGAGGGAGGGGTAGGAGCAGGTTCGGGCGAGGGGGCCCGGTCGGGGTGAGGAGTACCGCAGTTGGCGCAGCGAGTGGCGGTTCCTATGTTACGCAAGTGACATTGGGGACATTCCCAAGGAGGGCGGCGGGGAAGCCGGGGTTTCTCGCGGCGGGGGCGCCGCCGGCGTTGGGGCTTCTCCCACCGCACTCCTTCCTGGCGCCGCCGCGCCCAGTGCCGCACTCCTAGGATAAGTAGCAAGAGCACAATCGCACCCACAATGCTCAGGGGCAGAACATCGGTGGGACCGAAGGGCAACCCGCCCGGATGAAAGGAGTTCAGGGAACTCTCGAAGATGGGTCGGTAGGAAGGGAAGTCTGCCTCCAGGCAAACGTAGTGAAGCAGGTAAGTGTCGGAGACTGTGGGCACCACCGCACACAAGTCCACGTAGCGCAGCACTCCCACGGGCGCGCGGACGGTGATGAGGCCTACCAGACGAAAGGCTCGCCGCATGCCCAGATAGGTCATGGTCGACTCCCGCACCATGAAAGTAGCCCCAATGTTCCGATAGGCAGCCGCGATTTCCTGGGTCAAGCGTTGCTGGGCCGTTTCGTTCAACACGGTGCGGCCGGGGCGAAGTTCAAGGCGCAAATGTTCCACGAAATTGTCAGAACGGGGGTCTCGAAACCAGCAGACCGTTTGGGCGTGGAGGGTGGGGCCGGGCAGCCGGAACTGTCGGGTCAGAACCCCAACTTCGCCCGCAGGGACCAATCGCCAGCCCGGAGGGGGATTCAGGGAAAACCCCCGTTCCGGATGGCGATAGGGCTCCGTCCACCCCTTAACGGGCAGCAAAAGCAGCAGGACAAAGCCACCAATGACCCTTAATCCTTTGCCCATGGGGATACCTCGACTCCTTAGTGCAATTTGCCGTCCTTTTCGTCTTTCTTGTACAGGGTACGCCCCCGGCGAAAGTCGCTGGCGGTCATTTGTTCCTCCCATTCTTCCGGGGAGACCTCGATTCCGAACCGCTCAGCGGTAATGGGCTTGCGGGCCTCTCCCGTCCAGTAGAGGATACGATGACAGTTTTCGCAGTACTGCACTTCCCGCATCTCCTGCAACTGCCGCAGGATAAAGGCCGTTAGGGCGACGTTGCAACCGGTGCACACTTTGCCCGTTACCCGTACAATGCCCACATTATCCGCCTGCTCTCGGATGCGGTCGTAACGGTTGAGGATGGCAGGAATAATGGTCGCAGCCCGTTTTTCCCGCTCCGCCTGCAACTGTTCTAACTCCGCATCAATGTCCTTGACTTCGGCCTCGAACGCCGTTACTACCGCTGTAAGTTCCTTATCTAAGGCTGCTACCTGCTTGCGCTGCTGGGCCACCGTTTCCCTGAGGGGGTCCAGTTTCTCCATCAACTCCAGAACCTCTGTCTCCAGCGAATCTTGTCGGTCAGCCAAGGATTCAAGTTCCAACTGGAGATTCTCCACTTCTTTGGGTTTGGTAATCAAGCCTTGATAGAGTTTCTCTTCGTCCTCTTTGATTTTCTGCTCCACACTTTGCAGTTCCAACTGCTTATCTTCGTAGGTTCCCTCCAGGGAGCGCAATTCCTGTTCGTTCTGCTCCAGAGAGGTCTTAAGTTTTTCCAGTTGTGCCCGAAGGACGGACCCGTCATTTAGCCGGGCCCGTTCGGCCAGTAAGTGACCAATACGCGAGTCGATTTGTTGAAGTTCGTACAATTTGGGCAGTTCATTTACTAATCCCGGCATAGTATTTCCTCCTTCTCCCAGGCAAATCGTAATTACTCAGCCCCCAAAAGGGCGGGGCGGAAGCCCTCTGGATTCAGGCGCTTTAGCGCTGTCCTACTCGGGCCGTCTTAACGGGGCTAAAGCCCCTGACCCCAAAGGGCCTCCTCGTCCCTTTAGAAGGGCCGCCGGAGTAGTTACAGCAAATCTAACCACCTGCCCCAGCGGAGGGCACGGCGGTCAGGGGTTCGGTGATATATTCGGTCTCTCGCACTTCATCCAGCGGAGGACAATCCTCCCGCAGCCGGGCGGCCAAGAACGAAACCATGGGCCGTTCTGTGGCGTAGTGGCCGGGGTCAATCACCGCCAGGCCCAAAGCCCGGGCATGCCAAGCGTCATGATGCCTTACATCGCCGGTGACCAAAACATCCGCCTTCGCCCGTTCGGCAGCGTCCAGGAAACTGGCTCCACTTCCCCCCACCACGGCTACGGTGCGAATGGGGCGCTGGGGGTCTCCCACCAGGCGGCAAGAGGTGGCTTTCAACCGCTCTTTCACCTCGGCGGCGAAATCCTCCAGCGGCTGCGGTTTGACCAATCGTCCGAGGCGTCCCGTGCCTACGGGCGTCGCACAGTTCTCCAAACGGTAAACATCGTAGGCCACTTCCTCATAGGGATGGGCCTCCTTCATGGCCGCCACCACCCGTCCCAGGGCCAGGCGCGGGACGACGGTTTCCAAACGGTACTCCTCGGCCTGCTCCAATTGTCCTACCGTTCCGGCATAGGGTTGGGCTCCCGGCAGCGGTCGGTAGGTGCCAGTGCCCGGGGTGCGAAAGGTACAATGGCTGTAGGCCCCAATACGGCCAGCCCCGGCTTCGGACATGGCCTGCAACACTTGGTCCACCGCCTCCGGGGGTACGAACACCACTAACTTGTAATCTCCGGCCTGCGTGGCTGGACTGAGGACGCGCACCTCCTGCAGGTTCAACCGCTGGGCTAAGGCTTCGCTGGTGCCCAGCGGAGCCCGGTCCAAATTGGTGTGGGCCACGAGCACGTGCAGGTCATGTCGCACCGCAAAGCGCACCAGTCGTCCCGTGGGGTCATCGGCCCTCACCCGGCGAAGGGGACGGAAAATGAGCGGGTGATGGGCCAAGACCAATTCACAGCGGTGTTCTACGGCTTCGGCCAACACAGCCTCAGTTATGTCTAAAGTCACTAACACTTTGGAAACCGGCGCGGTCGGGTCGCCCACCAGCAGCCCCACGTTGTCCCAGTCCTCGGCCAACTCCGGCGGGGCCAACCGATTCAGCCACTCCACTACTTCGCGGACCAGCATTTCCCAACTCCTTCATAGGGCCTTAGAAGCGTACTTTTCTGACATCTTATCGCTCCCGTTTGGTCATTTGGTCGAACAGTACAGCAACGAGGATGACCAATCCTTTGGCGATGTCCTGCCAGAAGGGCGAAATTTCCAGCAGGTTCAGGCCGTTGTTCATCACTCCAATAATCAAAGCACCCACCAAAGTTCCCCAGACCCCACCTCGTCCCCCCATCAGGCTCGTGCCCCCCACTACTACTGCGGCGATGGCGTTCAGTTCGTACAGAAACCCGGCCTCTGGGCCGCCGGATTGAAGCATGGCCATTTCGATAATGCCGCTGATGCCGGTCAGCACGCCGGCAATGATGTAGACGGCGAAAACAACCCGCCGTACCGGCACGCCCGACAGACGGGCGGCTTCCAGATTGCCCCCCACGGCATATACATAGCGGCCAAAATGGGTCTGGGCGAGGACCAAATAGGCTACCAGCACCGTTGTAAAGGTCACCCAGACGGGCACGGGCACGTTCAACCAGCGTCCGTGGCCGAGCAGGCTGAAGGTCTCTAAAATCTGGGCCTTGGACTCATAGAACGGGTCGTCAGCCGAAGGCAAGCCAATGGGCACACCATTGGTGTACAGTCGGGCCAGGCCGCGGGCGATGGTCATCAGAGACAGAGTGGCGATGAACGGCGGCACCCGAAAAAGGGCGACGGCAGTGCCGTTAACCACTCCCGCCCCCGCTCCCGTCAGCAACCCCACGCCCACGGCCCCCGCGACGATTGCTCCCGGTCCCCAGGTTGCGTGCAGGGGCGAACTGGTCAGGGTTGCCGCCGTGAACACTCCCACCAGAGCCAGTACAGAACCCACTGACAGGTCAATGCCGGCCGTAAGGATGACAAAGGTCATGCCCACGGCAATGATGGCGTTTTGAGAAACCTGCTGGGCGACGTTGGTCAAATTGCGCGCTGTAAAGAACTTCTCCGTGGACAGGGATAAAACGCCGCAAATCAGCAGAAAACCCAAAACAATGCCGTATTTGGCTGCCAGGTCCTTGGCCTTGCTCGTGGCTGACCTCCCTACCCTTTACCCGCGCTCTGCTTGGAGGGCGGCCTGGTCTATGATGCCCACTTCAATGGGAATCCAGGGGTCGGGTTTCTCTCCGGTGCGCAAGTAGCGGGCCACAACTTCAATGGTCTTCTGCCCGATTTTACGAGGGTACTGGATGACATCGGCTTTCAAAGGGCCGCCCTTGAGAATTTCGGCCCGGGCTTCCTGGGTGGCATCGTAACCGATGATGACCAGGTCCTCCCGGCCGGCGGCCTCTGCGGCCCGCAGGGCCCCCAGGGCACAGTCATCATTGGAACCGAAAATGGCGTCCAGGTCGGGATGAGCCTGCAAAACATCGTCAGTAACCTCCTTGGCCCGGGCCTTAGTACCGGGGCTCACCGCGGGACGGCCTACGATTTCAATGCCCGGGTACTTTTCTACTGCTTCCAAGAAGCCGGCAACTCGGTCAATTACTGAAGTAACCGTTGGTTGGTCAAGGATTATCACTTTCCCCTTGCCCTCCAGCAGTTTCGCCAGGTACTCCCCAGCCAGGCGCCCGCCCTGCCGGTTGTCGGAGGCAATGTGGCTAATCACCTCGCCTCCCTGGGCAGCAATGTCAGCGGTGAACACCGGAATGCCCGCCCGATTGGCCTCTTTGATGGCTCCCACCACTCCTTTGGAATTAACCGGGCAGACAACGATGGCATCTACACCTTTGGTAATCAAATCCTGTACTTGGGACAGTTGTTGCTTTAAGTTCCACTCGCCAGAGAAAACTACCAGTTTAACGTTTTCCTCCCCTGCCTGGGCCCGGAGGCCCTCCTCCAGTTCCTTGTAGAACTCATGAGCCCGGGTGAGCAAGGTTACCCCAACAGTGAATTCGGCTTTTTGTGGCTGGGGAGGGATTATTGCTCCCGCCGAAGTTGCTTCCGAGGGGGCAGTTGGCCGGGGGCGGCTGCACCCGGCCAGGAGAAAGGGAAGGATTAGCCAGGACATTGACCTTCCAAGTTGCATAATTAAACTCCCCATTTAGTGAACCCGGCAGGCAGCCGTTATTCTCTGGGCCCTTCAGTATTCCGTTGCCAGCATAGAGACATAAGGCACTTTGCTCAGGGCCTCAATTTCTTCCAAGGCTCGGCCTGTACCTACCGCAACGCAGGAGAGGGGGTCCTCAGCAATCTGGGCCGGAATTTGGGTTTCGGCCGTGATGAGTTTGTCCATGCCGCGCAGGAGGGCAGCACCTCCAGTTAGGGTAATCCCTCGCTCGATGATGTCCGCCGCCAATTCCGGTGGGGTTTGTTCCAAAACCCTTTTAATGCGCTCCACGATAGTATTGACTGGTTCCTTAAGGGCCTCGCGGATTTCGACGGAACTTACCGTGATGGTCTTGGGCAGGCCGGCCACCAAGTCGCGGCCCCGCACTTCCAACTCCATCTCCGGGTCCATGGAATAGGCGGAACCAATGCGGATTTTGATTTCCTCGGCCGTGCGTTCGCCAATCATGAGGTTGTATTCGCGCTTGATGTAGCGCATAATAACTTCATCCATGCTATTGCCGGCGACGCGGATGGAATCGGCAATGACTATACCTCCGAGGGAAATTACGGCTATGTCCGTGGTGCCTCCTCCAACGTCCACCACCATGTTGCCCCCGGGGTCCATAATGGGCAGGCCGGCTCCAATGGCTGCGGCCATGGGTTCATCAATGAGAAAGGCCCGTTTGGCCCCCGCCCGCATGGCGGCTTCGATGACCGCCCGGCGCTCCACGCTGGTGCCGCCCGAGGGGACACAAACCACTATACAGGGTCGGAAAAAGGGCCGCCGGCCACAGATGCGGGTGATAAAATACCGAAGCATGTTCTCGGTGATAGTGTAGTCGGCAATAACCCCGCCGCGCATGGGGCGAGTGGCAATAATATGGCCCGGCGTGCGGCCCAACATTTCTTCTGCCTCCTTGCCCACGGCAAGGATTTTCTTCGACCGGCGTTCTACCGCCACCACTGATGGTTCCCGCAGCACAATGCCTTTCCGCCGCACATACACTAAGACGTTCGTGGTGCCCAAATCAATGCCTAAATCCCGTCCCCAACCGAACATTGTTGACTCCTTGATGCTGGATGCTTTATGCCAGTATTGAGTATCCAGTATCGAGTTGGCAGGCGACTGGCCTCCTGCACCCTGTATCAGATTTGGGCTCGGCTCTGGGCCGCCACCCGGATGCGGGTGTGGGCCCGTTCCATAGCCCGTTCCGCCCGCTGCCGCTCCGCTTCGGAGAGGATTTCCCCCCGCAGGCGACGACGGGCACGTTCCAGAGCAGCCTGAGCCCGTTCTACGTCAATCTCAGCGGCAAACTCGGCTGCATCGGCTAAAACCACCGCCTTATTCTGGGATACCTCAAAAAAACCCCCGCTAATGGCTAACAGCAAGGATTCTCCCTCCTCGGTGCGGATTCTCAGGGCTCCAGAGCGCAAGGCAGCAATAAAAGGAGCGTGGCGGGCCAGGATGCCAAAATAGCCCTCTACTCCAGGAGCCACCAGGGATTCCACCTGCCCGCTATACACTACCCGTTCCGGGGTCACGATGTCCAAACGAAAGGTCGCAGCCATAGTTATATTTCTCCCCGGCGAATGCGCTCTGCTTTTTCTATCGCCTCATCAATGGTGCCCACCAGGTAAAAGGCCTCCTCGGGCAAATCGTCATGTTTACCCTCGAGAATCCCCTTAAACCCGCGAATGGTTTCCTCCAAAGGAACATACACTCCCGGCCGACCGGTGAACACCTCCGCCACATGGAAGGGTTGGGAGAGGAAATTGCGAATCCGTCGGGCTCGGTGTACGGTTAATTTGTCCTCCTCAGACAGTTCGTCAATGCCCAAAATGGCAATGATGTCCTGCAAGTCCTTAAACCGCTGGAGGACGGCCTGTACCCCCCGCGCCACCTCGTAGTGCTCCCGCCCCACGATGGCCGGATCGAGGATTCGGGACGTGCTTTCCAAAGGGTCAATGGCCGGATAAATGCCCAACTCGAACAACTGCCGAGAGAGCACCGTGGTAGCGTCCAGGAAACTGAAGGTGGTGGCAGGAGCCGGGTCCGTCAAGTCGTCAGCCGGCACATAAATGGCCTGTACCGAGGTAATAGAGCCCCGGCCGGTAGAGGTAATGCGTTCCTGTAGGGCCGCCATTTCGCTGGCCAGGGTGGGTTGATACCCCACGGCCGAGGGCATGCGCCCCAACAAAGCCGAGACCTCTGAGCCGGCCTGAACGAAGCGGAAAATGTTGTCAATGAACAGCAGCACGTCCAGCCCTCGCTCGTCGCGGAAGTACTCAGCCATAGTTACCCCGGTCAATCCTACCCGTAAACGGGCCCCCGGCGGTTCATTCATCTGGCCGAAAACCAGCACCGTTTTGTCCAAGACCCCATATTCCTGCATTTCCAGCCACAGGTCATTACCTTCCCGAGTACGCTCCCCTACCCCGGCGAACACCGACACTCCACCGTGCTCTAAAGCCACATTGTGAATGAGTTCGGTGATGAGCACGGTCTTGCCCACCCCGGCCCCTCCGAAGAGGCCGATTTTCCCCCCGCGAGCGTAGGGCTGAATTAAATCAATAACCTTAATGCCCGTCTCAAAGGGTTCGCGGACAATGCCCTGCTCCTCAAATGAGGGCACCGGACGATGGATGGGATAGTAAGTATCCGTCTCCACTGGCCCCCGATTGTCAATGGGATTGCCCAACAGGTCAAACAGCCGGCCGAGGGTAGCATCCCCCACGGGCACCTTAATAGGGGTGCCGGTGTCTATCACCTTCATACCCCGAATCAGGCCGTCCGTGGTATCCATGGCTACCGAACGAATTAGGTTGTCTCCCAAATGCTGAGCAACCTCACACACCAACGGACGTTCCCGCTTGGGGTCCTGTACTTCCAGGGCATTGTAGATTTCCGGCAATGCCTCCGGGGGGAACTCACAGTCCACCACCGGACCAATGACCTGCACAACCTTTCCTTCGACCATAGGGGTTTAAACTCCTCCCTCCGTTTTTCAACAAAGCCTCAATTTCCTCAGCGGTAAATTGCAATTGAAGTTTGGCTTACTGCCCTGATTTTTCTCCTTACTCACCCCTGGCGCAGGGCCTCAGCGCCAGTGGCAATTTCCAAAATCTCCTTGGTAATGGAAGCCTGCCGCGCTTTGTTGTACTGTAAGGTCAAAGTTTCCAACAGTTCGGCAGCGTTATCGGTGGCGTTGCTCATGGCTGTCATGCGAGCCCCATACTCACTGGCCAGGGATTCCAACAAATATTGATACACCTGATTGTTCACGAACTTAGGCAATAACACGCTGAGCAACTGCTCTGGCTCCGGCTCGAAAATGTACTCCACCGGGAAAGGGCGATAACCGTTGCCCACAACCTCTTCTTCCTCCGGTCGGGGCGGAGCCAGGGGTAAGAACTGCACCACTTGCGGCCGCTGCTGAAGGGCACTGATGAACCTGGTGTAAGCGATGTACACCGCGTCCACCGGCTTTTCCTCCCGCGTGTACAGACCAACAATGGCTTGGGTAACTATCCGCACCTCTGAGAAAGGCGAGTCCTCGGTAATCTGGTGGAAATGCTCTACTACGTTGTAACCCCGGCGCAGAAAGTAATCCCGTCCCTTGCGGCCCACGCATAAGATTTCCATTTCCCGTTCCTTGGGCTGGCTTTCCCAAAAAGACACCGCTTGGCGAATTACATTGTGGTTGTAACTCCCGCACAGTCCGCGGTCAGAAGTAAGCACTACCAAGCCCAACCGATTGCCCTTCCGCACTTCCAATAGGGGATGGCGCAAGTCACGCACCTGAGGGGCCACGGTATCAATGAGTTCGCGCATCTTTTCCGCATAGGGGCGGCTGGCTGCGACTCGCCCTTGCACTTTACGCAATTTCGCCGCCGCGACCATCTTCATCGCCTGGGTAATTTTCTGAATGTTTTTGACCACCCCTATTTTGCGCCGAATGGCCCGCAAACTTTCCATTTTCCTCCGGCTCCCACCCCAAAATCACTCCCCCACTGCAACTGCCACCTCTTCCACCGCCTCCTCCGGCACCGCCTCTATGCGCTCCCCGGCCTCCTCTTCGACTACGGCCACCGTCTCTTCGGTCACCTCCCGATATTCGCCCGCCAGGAACCGTTCCTTGTACTCAGTTAGGGCCTTCTTCAGCCGCTCTGCCAAGTCGTCACTGAGGTCTTTGGTATCTCTAATTTGACGGCCGATTTCGGGGTAGCGTTCTGCCATGAATTGGCGCAGGCCAAGTTCGAACGAATGAACCTCTTCCAGGGGAAGGTCGTCCAGCAGGCCGTTGATACCAGCGAAAATGATGAAAATCTGGTCTTCCTCTGGCACGGGGGCATACTGGCCCTGCTTGAGGATTTCGACCATGTGCTCCCCGCGGTTGAGCAACCGTTGCGTGGTTTCGTCCAACTCAGAGGCAAACTGGGAAAAAGCCGCCAGTTCATTGTACCGCGCGATGTCCAACTTGAGGGTCTTGGCCACTTTCTTCATCGCTGGGGTCTGGGCAGCGCTACCCACCCGAGACACCGAAAGGCCCACATTGATAGCCGGGCGAATGCCCGCATAGAAGAGGTCGCTTTCCAAATAAATCTGACCATCAGTAATGGAAATTACGTTGGTCGGGATGTAGGCCGAAATGTCGTTGGCCTGGGTCTCAATGATAGGCAGGGCGGTTAGGGAACCGCCGCCTTTGGAAATGCCATAAAGTTGGAGGGCCTCTTCATCGTCGCTCAACTTGGCTGCCCGCTCTAACAGGCGGGAATGGAGGTTGAAAATGTCCCCGGGATAAGCCTCCCGGCCCGGTGGCCGACGCAGCAGCAGGGACAACTGCCGATAGGCCCAGGCGTGTTTGCTCAGGTCATCGTACACGATGAGAGCATGCATACCATTGTCGCGGAAATACTCGCCCATGGCGCAACCCGTATAGGGGGCCAAATATTGCAGAGGCGCAGGCATACTGGCAGTGGCATCCACAATAATAGTGTATTCCAGAGCTCCGTAACGCTCGAACACGTCATAGACCTGTTTGAGAGTGCTTTGTTTCTGTCCAATGGCCACATAAATACAATAGACTGGGGAATCCGTGCGGTGGGTCTCTCGCTGGTTGAGAATGGTGTCCACCGCCAGGGCCGTCTTGCCCGTCTGCCGGTCGCCGATAATCAACTCCCGCTGCCCGCGGCCGATGGGGAACATGGAATCAATGGCCTTAATGCCTGTTTTCAGGGGTTCCTTCACCGGTTGGCGGGCAATCACCCCCGGGGCTTTGAGTTCCAGCAGGCGATACTCCTGGGCGATAATAGGACCTTTCCCATCCCGGGGCTGACCCAATGAGTCCACTACCCGTCCCAGAAGGGACAGGCCGACGGGTACTTGCACGATGCGCCCTGTGGTACGGACCTCATCCCCTTCAGTTATGCCCCGGTCCGTACCCAACAACACCACCCCCACATTATCCTCCTCCAAATTGAGGGCAATCCCATGTACGCCGTTGGAGAACTCCACCAATTCCCCAGCCATCACATTGTCCAGGCCGTACACGCGGGCAATGCCATCCCCCACTTCAATTACCGTGCCCACGTCGGCCAAACGCAGTTCCTTGCGATAACCTTCCAATTCCCGGCGCAAAATAGCCGTAATTTCCTGTGGTTGGGCCATAGTTCCTCCTTTAGAGTGTTCAGCAGTTAGCAATTGGCCTTCAGTCAGGCTTATCCCTCGGAACAATTGAACCTCGGAGCCGCCTCCCAGTTGTCAGTTCTAATTTAATTAACCCCTTACACCCGTACCTCTTTAAGCCGCTCCCGCATCCCCTCCAGATAGGAAGCGACGCTGCCATCAATTACTCGACCGGCGGCGCGGATGATGGCTCCCCCGATAATGGCCGGGTCCACCTCTGGTTCCAGCACTACCTTCCGCGCCCCGGTTAATTCCCGCAGCCGCTGGCGCAGGACTTCCTGTTCTTCTCTCGTAAGGGGTACAGCAGTCGTCACTTGAGCCCGTACCAGACCTCGCCAAGCATCGTAACGCTGTTGCAGGTCAGCAATAACTTGCGGAAGCAATTCGGTCCGGCGGTGGCGTACCAGCAATTGCAGGAAGTTAAGGGTCAAAGCACTTACTTCCTCCCCGAACACTTCTTCCAAGAGGGCCTGTTTGCGGACTACGGGGATATGTGGATGGCGCAAGATTTCCTCCAACTCCGGCCGTTCTTCCCGGCGAACTTCCACCTGCCGCAGTTCGGTTAAAACACCCTCCACACCTTCCCGTTCCTGCGCCGCCGCAAACAGGGCCCGTCCATATCGGCGGGCAATGCGGCTGATGAACATCAATGGTGCCCTACTCTCTCCAGTAAGTTCTCAATCATAGCCCGGTGAGCCCGGGCATCTAACTCGCGCTCAATTATCTTTCCGGCGGCCAGCAGGGCCAAATCCACTACTTGGTCGCGGATTTCCACCAGGGCCTTCTGTTTCTCATGCTCGATATCCGCGAGGGCCCGTTCGCGCAGGCTTTCTGCTTCTGCACGAGCCTCGGCCAACAACTGGTCTCGGGCCACATGGGCCTGCCGTACGGCCTCTTGAATGCGCTCTCGCGCTTCCCGCTCAATGTGGGCGATGCGCTGTTCATAATCATCCCGCAACTGCTGCATTTCCTCCCGGTAGCGTTCGGCCTCTTCCCGCCGGCGACGAACATATTCCTGTCGCTCCTGCAAAAGTTGGTTGATCGGGCCGTACAGGAACTTACCCAGGAGCCACAGCAGAATCAAGAAACTTATGGCGTTGATGAGCAGGAACCGCGGCTCAATGCCCAGTTGTTCAAACAAAGGGCCCAAGAACCCTCCCATAG
>DTZQ01000364.1 GCA_012961305.1 Armatimonadota bacterium
GCCGGGGGGCAGATCGAGGCCGGCGGTGAGGCCGCCCATACGTTCGCTGGCCAGATTGCGCGATTGATCCAGGGCTTCGTTCACAGCGGCCAGCACCATCATGCACGACCTGCGTAATCCCATCGCCGCCATCCGCATGATTGCCGAGGAAATTGCCGCGGAGTACCCGGACACGGCTGAGTACGTCCAGATGATTATTGAAGCCACCGACCGGACCGTCGGCCTGGCCGAAGACTTGCTGGCCTATACCCGGGGGGAGACGGGCCTGAAGTTCCAAGAGCAGGAGGTGCAGGAGTTCCTGGTCGGCGTCGTGCGGGGCGTGCGGCATCAACTGGAAGCCTCGGGCATCACTTTGGAGGAGGATTACGGGGACGTAGGCCGGGCAGAAATAGATGGGCGGCGTTTGGAACGGGTGCTTTTCAACCTCATCAACAATGCCCGCGAAGCCATGCCTCAGGGAGGAACTTTGCGTTTAAGCGCCCGCCGGGAGGACGATACCATCGTCTTGCAAATTGCGGACACCGGCACGGGCATCCCGCCGGAAGTACGGGAACATATTTTTGAACCCTTCTTCACCCACGGCAAACGGCGCGGTACGGGTTTGGGTCTGGCCGTGGTAGATACTATTGTCCGAGCCCATAATGGCACCATCGAGGTGGAGAGCGAGGAGGGAAAGGGCACCACTTTTACCCTGCGCTTGCCAGTTCGCCAGCCCGGCGAGGCCGAACTGACCATTGAAATTCCGCCAGTGCCGGAGGAGCAAGTCGTACCCCCGCCGGAAACGCCACCCGTATCAGCAGCACCGGAAGCCGAACGCCTACCAGAGACCGCTCCCGTGCCGCGCATTCTGGTGATAGACGATGAGGAGATGGTACGCAATGTTTTGGCCCTGTATTTGCAGCGCGAAGGCTATGCCGTGGAAACTGCAGCCAGCGGGCAGGAGGGATTAAGGGCCTTAGCCACCCAGGACGGCGATTTCGCCCTCATTCTCTTGGACCTGCATTTGCCCGACATGCAGGGGGATGCTGTTCTGGAGCAGGTACGGCGCGAACATCCGGAGACGAAAGTAGTCATTGTAACGGGCATGGTGGACGAGGAATCAACCGAACGTCTCCTCGCTGCAGGGGCAGTAGCCTGCCTGCACAAACCGGTACGGCAGGAGGAGGTCCGCACCCTGCTGAAGGAAATTCTCTCCCCCTCGGGCTTCTTTTCCATACCAAAGCGACCCAACTCGAAGCCAATTTGACCAGCGCTCACAAACGCCTGAATTACTTCCGCTCCCCACGCTCCTGCCCAAGCCGCTGGATAATGTACTCTTGGGTAGCCCGGTCCAGAGCAACAAACTGGGTGCTGAAGCCGAAAACTCGCACCATCAGATGGTGGTAGCGTTCTGGCTCCCGCTGGGCCGCTCGCAGCGTCTCCTCACCCACCACGTTAAGACCCATTTCCATTCCTCCCTCGCGGAAGTAGGTGCTAATCAGAGCCGCCAGTTTCTCCGCTCCCGCGGGGCCCTCCACCGCCGTAGGGTCGAGGTCTAAAATGAAGGAAACGCCGCCGGGCGTCCGGGTGAAGTCCAATTGGGTCACGGAGCGCAAAAGGGCGGTGGGCCCTTGCACCGCCGTGCCCGGAGAGGGGTTGCAACTGATGGCCAGCGGTTCCCCGGCCCGGCGGCCATCGGCACTGGCTCCCGTGCAGGGGCCAAAGGAGTACAGGGAAACTGAAGAAGTAGCGAAGATGAGCGGGTGAAACCGTCCGCCCTCTCGGGTCCGGTACTTGGCCACCTCCTCGCAGTAGAAAGCCGCCTCCTCCGCCGCAATGCGGTCCACAGACCCCTCGCCGTTGCCGAACTTGGCGACCCGGTGGAGCAACTGCTGGCGCAGCCGTTCCTGCCCTTCAAAGTTGTTTCGCAGCGCAGCCCGCAGGGTGCCTAAACCTACTCGCCGCTCCTCGAACACCAGTTGCTTTATTGCCCTCAGTGCATTGGCCACGTTGGCGATGCCCAGCAGGTTCACCCCAGCCGGATTGTACGGCGCCCCGCCATCCATCACGTCCCGGCCGCTTTCCAAACAGCCCCGGGTCAGGGCGGAGAGGAACGGCTGTGGATATTCCTCCGCCTGCAACTGCTGCGCCCGGAGGTTGTGGATGAGGGCCAATCGGACGAAATGGGCTACCTGGCGGCGGTAGGCCGCGTGCAGTTCTGCGTAGGTGGCGAAGTGCTCCCCCGTAGGCAACCCCACGCGTTCCCCCGTGAGTTGACACCGGCCGTTGTTCAAGGCCAGTTCCAGGCACTTGGTCAGGTTGAGGGAGTGGCCCATGGTGCGCGGATTGCACCGACCGGGCAGGGTCACCTCCACACAGCCGATGACCGCATAATCGCGGGCCTCCTCGAGGGGTATGCCATGCCGGGTGAGGGCCTCAATGCTCACCTCGTCGTTCCAGAAGTCCGGCCGGCCCAAACCCAGGCTGGCTACCTCTGCGGCTTGCCGGAGAAACGGTTCCGGCGTGCCTGCGTGCACCCGCACGCCCAGGTCCCGGGGAATCCGCAAACTCTCTGTGGCCTCCAGGCAGAGGTAGGACAGTTCATTCGTCCCGTCGCTTCCATCGGGTTTGACCCCGCCGATGAGGGCATACTGAAAGTCAAAGGTTTTGTAGCACTTCAACCAGAAGCACTGGAGCAGTTCCAATGCCTGCTCGCGGGTGAGCCGTCCAGTCCGCAAATCGGCAACATAGTAGGGATAGAGGTACTGGTCGAAGCGGCCGAAGGACTGAGCGGAGCCTTGGGCCTCGGCCTCATCGGCAATGTGCAGGAACCAAACCGCCTGCAGGGCTTCCCAGAAAGTTCGGGCCGGATAGCGGGGCACGCGGGCGCAGATGGCCGCTAAGTGCTCTAACTCCCGTCGGCGGGAGGGGTTCGTCTCCCCGGCTGCCAAACGACGAGCCTCCGCTGCATAGCGGGCCGCGTAAGCCAGCACCGCCTCACAGACGATGATGACTGCTCGATAGAACGCCCGCCGCTTCTTTGCCTCGGCTCCCTTACCCTTCGCGACCGCCAATTTCTCTGCCGCCTGCTGGCGGATTCCCCCCAGGCCCACTCGCAGAGCCGTCGGATAGTCCGGAATGCGGTGGGTGAAATCGAGGCCGCCGGAGTGATAGACCCCGGCGCGGATGGCCCGGCGTTCCTCCTCCGGCAGCAGGGCATTGAGCCGCTGGCCCGGGGTCTGATAGCCGTCCCGCCAGTAGGCGTACAGTTCCCGTATTTCCTCGCAAATGGCC
>DTZQ01000365.1 GCA_012961305.1 Armatimonadota bacterium
CGCACGCGGGGGGAAGAAAGAGGAGCCGCACGCGGAGGGAAGAAAGAGGGGCCCGCACGCGGGAAGGGGAGGGTTGTATCCTGTATCGCGGTGGCCGGGGGGTGTAAAAGTGACAAGGGGAGAAAACCATGAGTGAGAGTTCCATTCTCGACCAAATACAGGGGCCTCAAGATTTGAACTCGCTTTCGTCGCGGGAATTGCGCCGTTTGGCTGAGGAAATACGGGCCGAAATTATTGAGGTCATTCCCCGCATTGGGGGGCATTTTGGCCCCAATTTGGGGGCGGTAGAGTTGGCCGTGGCCCTGCACACAGTGTTTGACAGTCCGCGGGACAAAATTATCTGGGACGTGGGGCACCAAGCCTATCCCCACAAAATCCTCACCGGCCGCCGAGGCCGGATGCCAACCATTAGGCAGAAGGGGGGTTGGCTCCCTTCTGTTCGCGGGAGGAGAGTGAGCATGACATCTTCGGCGCTGGACATGGCGGCACTTCCATCTCTGCGGCCCTGGGTTTGGCCATCGCTCGCGACTTGCGGGGTGGCCAAGAGCACATCGTAGCCGTTATTGGCGACGGTTCTCTGACTGCTGGCATGGCCTTTGAGGCCCTGGACCACGCCGGCGACTTGAAAACCCGCCTAATAGTGGTGGTCAACGACAACGGAATGAGCATTTCGCCCAGCGTGGGGGCCCTGGCTAATTACCTCACCCAACTGCGGGTGGACCCTCATTACCGCCGGTTCAAAGAAAATCTGGAGAAACTGCTGCAACTGACGCCTTTGGGGGAACTGATGATAGACACTGCCGACCGCTTTCTGAGCAGCATGAAGCAGTTCGTCATGCAAGACGTGTTTTTCGAGAACTTGGGCTTCACTTACTTGGGACCGGTGGACGGGCACGATTTGGAGGCCCTGCTGGCTACCCTGCGGTTTGCAGCCACGGTGAAGGGGCCGGTGGTGGTGCACGCGTTGACGGAAAAAGGGAAGGGCTACCGTCCGGCCGAAGAGCACCCGGAAAAACTCCATGCCATCAAACCGCCCGTTCCTTCGGCAGCCCAAGACCTGCCTACTTATACGGACGTGTTCGGTCGGGCCATCGTCGAACTGGCCCGGGAGAATGAGGACATTGTGGCCATCACCGCGGCCATGTCCGATGGAACGGGTTTAAACGACTTTGCCATGGAGTTCCCCAATCGCTTCTTCGACGTGGGCATTGCCGAACAGCACGCGGTCACGTTCGCTGCTGGGCTGGCCGTGGGGGGCAAGCGGCCTGTGGCCGCCATCTACTCGACCTTTCTCCAGCGAGCCTTCGACCAAATTGCCCATGACGTCTGCCTGCAGAACTTGCCGGTAGTGCTATGCTTAGACCGGGCAGGACTGGTGGGGAACGATGGTCCCACTCACCAGGGACTGTATGACTTGGCCTACCTGCGGTGTTTGCCCAACATGACCATTATGGCTCCCCAAAATGGCTTGGAACTGCGGTGGATGCTGAAAACTGCCCTGGAAGGCGTCCCCGGTCCAGTTGCCATTCGCTATCCTCGAGACCGGGTGCCGGAGGAAGTGCCGGAGGATGCCCAATGGCAAATCCTGCCGGTGGGTCGGGGGGAACTGCTGCGGGAGGGGCGGGACGTGGGGCTGTTGGCCTTGGGTGCGTTGGTCACTACGGCCCTGCGGGCGGCGGAGCGGCTGGCCCAGGAGGGAATTTCCGTGGCCGTAGCCAATGCCCGCTTCGTGAAGCCCTTGGACCACGAACTCCTCGCCCAGTTGGCCCGGGAGTGTGGGGCGCTGGTCACCTTAGAAGACCATGGGCGGGTGGGTGGATTTGGTGCGGCGGTATTAGAGGGGCTGAGCGATTTGGGCTTGACGGGCGTGCCGGTGCTGCGGTTAGGAGTGCCTGACTGTCTCATTTACCATGCCAGCCGGGCCGAGCAGTTGGTTGAGTGCGGCCTGGACGTGGAGGGGGTGACTACGCAAATTCGGGCCTTCCTGCGGACGGAGGGCCAAAAGCCTCTGTGGGAACCGGAGCAGCCAGCACCGGCTGGGCCCCACTTGCGCGTGGTGGGCCAATGAGTAAAGTCCGTTTAGACTGCCTGCTGGTGAAGCGAGGGTTAGCGACCAGTCGCAGCCGGGCCCAAGCGACGATTTTGGCCGGTCAGGTGTGGGTGGAGGGGGAACTGGTGGACAAACCGGGTACGAAGGTAAGGGCCGACGCTGCGGTGGAGGTGCGGGGGCCAGGGCTACCTTATGTCAGCCGGGGGGGACTCAAACTGGAACATGCGCTGCGGGCCTTCGCTCTGGACGTGCGGGGATGGGTCTGCTTGGATGTGGGGGCCTCCACCGGTGGATTTACGGATTGCCTCTTGCAGCACGGGGCTCGGCGGGTGTATGCCGTGGACGTGGGCTACGGGCAGTTGCACCCAAAACTGCGCTCCGACCCCCGGGTGGTGGTCAGGGAGCGCACCAATGCCCGGACCCTCACCCCGGATTTCCTGCCGGAGCAGGTGGACCTGGCGACGGTGGACGTGTCGTTCATTTCGCTTACCTTAGTGCTGCCGCCGGTGTGGTCGCTTCTTCGGCCCCCGGGGGTGGTGGTGGCCTTGGTGAAGCCCCAGTTCGAGGCGGGGCGGGGACAGGTGGGCAAAGGTGGGGTGGTGCGGGACCAAGCGGTGCACCAGGCGGTACTGCGCCAACTGGGGAAGTTCGGCGCCGAACACGGCTGGCCAGTGGTGGGGCTGACGCCTTCGCCGCTGCGGGGGCCCAAAGGCAACTGTGAATTTTGGCTCCTGATGCGCCGGGGAGAGGCGAAAGAGCCAGCGGAGGAAATCGTGGCGCAAGTCGTCGCTGAAGCCCATCGAAACTTAGCAAAGGAGGCAAAACATGTGGCTTAGGAAAGCCGGCATGGGAATGCTCATCTGGGGGCTGGTGGGGCCGTTGGGAGCAGTGCAGGAGGAGGGTAGGGAAGGTGCTCCGCCGGAGAAACAGCAGGAGAGCGAACCGGCCCCTCCGGAGGCGGCCCAAGAGAAGGGCAGGGAAAGTGCCCAGCACTACAACCGGGGCGTCGCCCTGTACAAAGAGGGCAAGTTGGACGAGGCCCGAGCGGAGTTTGAGAAGGTGCTCGCAATAGACGCGGGCGACGTGACCACCATGTGCTGGATTGCTTGCATTCTGCTGCAGCAGGAGAAGGCGGAAGAGGCGGTCAGTTATCTGGAGCGGGCGATTAAGTTGAGTCCTAAGTACGCCCTGGCCCACAACAATCTGGGCAATGCCTATTTGGCTCAGGGGCTCATTGAACCGGCCCTGCAGGAGTACCAACGGGCCATTGAACACGACCCGCAGTACGCCGATGCCTACTACAACCTGGCCAACCTCCTGACGCGCCGGAACCAGTTGGACGAGGCCGTGGAATACTACCGCAAAGCCTTGGAACTGGACGAGCAGAATGCTGATTATCACAATAACCTGGGCAATTGCTACTACTTGCAGGGCAATTTGGAGAGGGCGGTGCAGGAATATCAGCGGGCAACGGAACTCGCCCCTCAGCGGTCTCTGGCCTGGACAAATTTGGGCCTGGTCCGGTGGGAACTGGGCCGGATTGCGGACAGCATTGTAGCCTTAGAGAAAGCGCGGGAACTCGACCCCCAATCCTTCACCGTCCACCTCTACTTGGGCATGGCCTACTTCTCCAAGGGGCGGTTCGCTGAGGCAGAGCAGGAGTTTTTAGCCGCGCAGCAGTTGCAGCCGAAGGAGCCAGCAGTGTACTTCAATTTGGGGGTTCTCTACGGCCGGCGGTTGGCTCTGGACGAGGCCGAGGAGTTCTACCTCAAGGCCCTGGAACTGCAACCTCAGGACCCCAATGCCCTCAACAACTTGGGCTGGGTGTATTTCAAGCGGGGAAGGCTGGAGGAGGCCATCGCCCGGTTCAAGCAGGCGTTGGAGAAGGACAACCAATTCGTGCTGGCCCACAGCAACTTGGCCCTGGCTTACTATCGCCTGGGGAGGTGGGACGAGGCCCGGCGGGAGTTGGGAATCGTAGTACGATTGGAACCGGAGAATGGCGAGGCACGTACCCTCCTGGGAGACGTGTGTTATGAGCAGAAGGACTACGAGGCGGCAGCGACTCAATATCAGGAGGCCCTGCGTCTGGGGGTGAAAGACCCGGAAATCCACAATAAGTTGGGCCTTATCCATGAACGGCGCGGGGAGTTCGAACCAGCCATTGCTGAGTTTCAGCAGGCTTTGAAACTAAATCCTCGCTACGCCCATGCCTACAACAACTGGGGAGTGGTGTATGAACGGCAGGGCGAATTGGTGAAGGCCCTGGAAATGTACCAAAAGGCGGTGGAACTCGACCCGGACAGCGCAGATTTCAAGTACAACCTCGACCGTCTGGTGGCCGCTCAGCAGTCAGCGGAGTAGAACGATGCAGACCATTGGGGTAATGGCCGCAACCCATCGGGTTCCGGCTCTGGAAGCCGCCCGCCGTTTGGTCCAGTGGCTCCAAAGCCAGCGGCGGCAGGTGCTCCTGGAGGCCGAAACGGCGGAGGCTTTAGGGGTGCCGGAGTTGGCGGTAGCCGAGGTGTACGCCCAGGCCGATTTGCTCATCGTCTTGGGCGGCGACGGCTCTCTGGTAGCCGCTGCGCGGGCCACCGCACCCTTTGGCACGCCGGTAGTGGGCGTCAATTTTGGTCGGGTGGGGTTCCTGAGCCAAATCAGCGCCGAGGAAATGGAGGTCCACCTGGCGGCGGTGTTGGAGGGCAAGGGGCAAATCGAGGAGCGGATGCTGCTGCAGGCCGAACTGCGACGTGGTGGCGAAAGCCGGGGGGAGTTCTTGGCGGCCAACGACGTGGTCATCGGCCGGGACGGCTTTTCTCGCTTGCTGCGACTGACCGTTTGGGCCGGGGGGGCCTTCCTGGCCACTTATTCGGCCGATGGACTGATTATCGCCACCCCCACCGGTTCGACCGCTTACTCTCTCTCCGCAGGTGGGCCTATTGTGGCTCCCGCCGTGGAATCCATCTTGCTGACTCCCATCTGTCCCCATACCCTCTCCACCCGGCCCCTGGTGCTCAGTCCCCGCGAGGTGTTGCGGATAAGAGTAGAACCCCATGGCAAACCTCCACCGGGGGCGCGGCTGACCGTGGATGGGCAGGTTGAATGTGACCTCCAGCCGGAAGATGAACTGTCGGTGCGGCGGGCGGAATGTCGTGCCCGGCTGGTGACCTTCGGTGGTGAAGCCTTCTACAAAAGTTTGCGCCGCAAACTGAAATGGGGAGCGGACTAACCTACAGTCATGCTCACCGAGTTGCACATCCAAAACTTTGCCATCATTGACGACCTTACCGTGCACTTTGAGCCGGGATTGAACGTACTCACCGGCGAAACCGGTGCCGGGAAGTCCATTGTCATTGATGCTATTGGTGCGGTGTTAGGGCTGAGGGTGGGGGTGGAGGACGTGCGGGCCGGAGCCGAAGCGGCGACCATAGAGGCCACCTTCGAGTTGGGGCCGGGGAATCCCGCCCTGCGCCTGCTGGAGGAATGGGGCATTCCCGCGGAGGAGGGGGTGGTGCTCATCTCCCGAGACATCGCTGCCTCCGGTCGCTCCCGCTGCCGCATCAATGGCCGTACGGCGACCGTGACCATGCTGCGGGAGGTGGGCGAATACCTGGTGGACATCCACGGCCAGCACGAGCACCAAAGTCTGCTCAAAATCCCCCAGCATCTGACCCTCTTGGACGCCAGCGGTCCGACCGCTCTTCAAAAGGCGCGGAAGCGCGTAAGTTCCCTCTACCTCCAATGGCAGGAGAGGCAGCGGCAACTTGCTGCCTTGCAAGTAGACGAGCGAGAAAAAGCGCGGCGGATAGACTTGCTCATTTATCAGGTGGAGGAAATTAAGGCCGCTCAACTGCGCCCCGGGGAGGAGGAGGAACTGCGCAAGGAGCGGACCCGCCTGGCAAACGTCGAGCGGCTGTTGGAGGCGACGACCAAGGCTTATGCCCTGCTGTACGAGGTGCCGGAGGCAGGTGGACGTTCAGCCCTGGATTTGGCGGCGGAGGCCCAGACAGAGTTAGAGGACATCGTGCGCTTCGACGCCCGACTCGCTCCGCTGCGGGAGAGCCTGGAGACGGCCCTGTCCGCTTTGCAGGAGGCAGCCTATGAACTGCGGGCCTATCGGGACGGTCTGGAGTTCAATCCCTACCGCTTGGAGGAAATTGAACAGAGGTTGGCCCTGATTGAGAGTTTGAAGCGCAAATATGGGGCAACGATAGAGGAAGTACTGGCCTACGGGGAGCAAGCCCAGAGGGAGTTGGACGAACTCACCCACCGCGAGGAACGCGGGGAGGAACTGGAACAGGAGATTGCGGAGTTGGAGGGGAAACTGGGACCAGCGGCAGCAGAACTTTCCCAACTTCGTCGGAAGGCGGCCCAAAAGTTGGAACGAGAGGTAGTACGGCACCTGCAAGATTTGCGTATGGAGCGCGTGTCCTTTCAGGTGTCCTTTGAGTGGGTGCCGAACGCGGAGGGAGTGCCGGTGGCTGGGGAGCGGTACGCCCTCACAGGGGAAGGGCTTGACCGGGTGGAATTTCTCCTCTCGCCCAACCCCGGCGAACCCCTGCGCCCGCTGGCCAAGATTGCCTCCGGGGGCGAAATTTCGCGTATCATGCTGGCTTTGAAGAGCGTGTTAATGGCGGCTGACCGACTGCCCACCCTGATTTTCGACGAAATTGATGTGGGCATTGGAGGGGCCACTGCGCGGGCGGTGGGCCAGAAGTTGGCCGCCCTGGGGCAAGATAAACAGGTCATCTGTGTAACCCATCTGCCCCAAATTGCCAGTTTAGCCCATGCGCACTTTCGGATACAAAAAGGCACTCGCCGGGGCCGGGCCTATGTAGAGGTCACCCCCCTCGATGAGGAGCAGCGGATTTGGGAACTGGGCCGCATGTTGGGTGGGGAGGAAGTCACCCCGACCACCCTGCAACATGCGCGGGAACTGCTGCAGGCGAGGGCTAAGAGTTCCTGAGAACCAACTGGTTCCCCTTTCATTAGCTTAGCCGGCCGCAAGGAAAAGAGCGGTGGCCACCAGGTCTGAAATCTCAAATTCTTAGGCTCATGTTCTGGTGGCGCAAAAAATCGCGGAAGGTTCCAGCGGAGGAACTGCGCCAGGAGGCCGCCCGGCTCCTTCGACGGGGCAGGTACGAGGAGGCCCTGGCCCTGTTGGAACGGGCCTTGCGAAAGGAACCGGCCAATTTTGAGGCCCACATCAATCTGGGCACGGCCTACTACTTGCTGGCCACCCAGCGGCCCGAACTGGCCCGGGGTCGGGAGGGTCTAATGGAGGAGGCGGTGCGACATTTCGAGTATGTACTGGGTTTAGACCCCTCCCACGCCACGGCGATGCTGAACCTGGCGGCGGCCTACAATGCCCTGGGCCGGGTGGATGAGGCGGTGGAGTTGTTGGAGAAGTTGACCACCCAGCGGCCCTCTCATCCCGATGTACATTACAACTTGGCCCTGGCTTATCTCCAGCGGGGCGAAAAGCAGCGAGCGCTGGAGGCCCTGCGGCGGGAACTGGAAATCAATCCCCGCAGCCCTCATGCGCCCGACCTGTTACGGCAGTTGGAGGGCGAGACCGGTTCGGAAGAGGGGCCATGAAACATCTAAGCGTCCTTGGCTGGTTGGCGATTTGGGGGGCCTCTTGCGCCTGGCGGGGAGATGCCGCAGCGGTGATTTACCTGGCGGGGAAGGCGCTGGGGGTGCCGGTGCAGGTGATTAAAGTAAACCTGCGCGACCCCAACGTCAGGGTCACCCCGGCCGTCTGCTACAATTTCCTGCACGGCACGGAAGAGTTTGCCTCCCTGGTGGCCCGCACGGTGCCCCGGGCGGCGGTTACAGGTACTTTCTTCAACCCGGCCACTTCCCAACCAGTGGGGGATATTGTCATCAGAGGCAAGCGTCTCTGTTGGGGCGGGCGGGGCACGGCGCTGTGCATTCGGCCCTCTGGGGAGGCGGAAATACGCCGTGTGCCCCGGAGAGAAAAAGTGGATTGGGGGGCCTATGAGTCTGTGCTCTGTGGCGGGCCCAAACTGCTTACCGCAGGGCAGATAGACCTGCGGCCTCAGGCGGAGGGATTCCGGGACCCGCGGGTCCTGGGTAAAGCGACCCGCATTGCCGTGGGACTCACGCCCCAACAGGAACTTTTGCTGGTGGCCGTGACCCAGCCGGTAAGTTTGACCGAACTGGCTGCCATCCTACAGCGGTTGGGATGTACAGAGGCGATGAACTTGGACGGAGGTACTTCCAGCGGACTGTACTACGACGGGGAATTTCTGGTGGAGCCCAAGCGGCCCCTAACCAATGTGTTATTGGTATTCGACCAGCCGGAGGCCTACAAGCGGGCCTGGGCCCAGTTAGTTCCACGAGGAGAGGCTTCTGCTTTCTGGGCCCAGCGACCAACTACTTCGCCGCGCCCACTGAGGACTTCGTCCTCTCGCCCTATGTTGCAATTACAGCGGGCCCTAACCATTACCAATCCTCCCCACGGGGCTGTGCTCTCAGCGCCGACCAAAGTGAAGGTCAAACTGCAAAAAGTGGAACGACGCGCCTTCGTGGTCTTTTACGTGGATGGCCAATTCCGCTGTGCTTCCAATGTGGCCCCCTACGAAATGCAATTTGACCCTGCCCGCTACGGCCCGGGGGAACATGTCATTGAGGTTCGTCTGTTCACCTCCGGCTGGGTGCCGGTAGAACGGGCAGAGATCAAGGTAAGGGTGGTGGAACCGCCTATCCCCCCTGCTACTTCCGATAGGGATTGACTTTACCTCTTATTTGTGGTATACTGAAGGGCGGGAAGGCCCAATGAGCCATGAATTTTCAATCCGCGACAACTGAGGCCAGCGACCCCATGCAACGACTGTTGGAGGAATATGCCCGGACGAAAGACCCGGCCATCCGCGACGAAATTATCCTCCAAAACATGGGCATGGTGGAACTAATTGCCAATCGCTTCCGATACACGGGTGAACCTCTGGAAGACCTGGTGCAGGAAGGATATATTGGCCTCATTAATGCGGTAGACATGTATGATGTGAACCGGGGAGTAAAGTTTGCCACCTATGCCTCCCACAACATCAGCGGGGCCATTCAGCATTACTTGCGCGACAAAGGGAAACTGATTCGTGAGCCGGGCTGGCTGCATGACCTCAATCAAAAAATCAACAAGGTCTCCTCTCAATTAGCCCAAACTTTGGGGCGCGAACCCACTCCCGCAGAAATTGCCGAGGCGTTAGACTTGCCGGAGGAGGAGGTCGAGGAAGTCCTGCGTACCCGGGAGGTGTTTCGAGTGAGTTCCTTAGAGCAACCTTTGGGGGAGGAGGAGGACTATGGCTTTACCACTTTGGAGCCGGACAAACTTCCCATTCAGCGGGCGCCGGTTCCTGATTTGTCTATTGAAGACCGCTTGGCTCTGGAGGAGGCTATCGAACAACTAAATGCCGTGGAGAAAAAGGTCATTTACGGTTTCTTCTTCCAAGATTTGAGCAAGAGCGAACTGGCGCAGCAGTTGGGCTATTCGTGCAGCCACATCTCCCATCTGTTGCGCCGGGCCCTGCGGCGGTTAAAGGAAATCCTCCTGGCGGAGGAGAGGGAGGAAATGCAGCGCCAATTGCGCTCTTTGGAGGGACAATTGGAGCACTATGCCCAACGAGTAGCCGAGGAAACTATTCGGGACGAACTAACGGGCCTGTACAACCGCCGCTACATTCTCAATCGTCTGGACGAGGAAATTGCCCGGGCTATCCGCTACAACTTGGATATATCGGTTTGCTTGCTTCAGGTAGATAATTTGTCTGAATACCGTAATGCTTACGGCCAACGGGACAGCGAGCGGGCCATTAGTGTAATTGCCGATATTTTACGCCAAAGTTCCCGGCGCATTGACCGCTTAGGTCGCTATGATGAGGAGCGGTTCATCTTAGTTTTGCCCCATACGGGGCCTCAAGCCTCCGTCCTGTGCGAACGATTGCGACAAAAGGTAGCCAGGCGCAAGTTTCGCCGTCGGAAGGAGCCTACGGCCCATCTGACCCTCAGCAGCGGCATCGCAGTCTACCGCACAGACGGCGAAACCAGCCAAGAATTAGTAGCGGCAGCGGAACGTGCTCTGGCGGTCGCGGTCAAAGCCGGCGGCAATCGAACTGTGCTGGCTACCCCAGTAACCAAATCTTAACCTCCTCTAAGGTTAAAGACCGGGCCAAACTATGGTATAAATAATTTGTTGGTTAAGCCTGAGCGATTTGGGCCGGCAAGGGCTTAAATGGGGTTTGGTCAGGAGAGTCAGGTTATGTTTGGACTGCGGCGTCAACGGGGCGGCTTAACCTTACTGGAGATGCTCATGATTATCGTGATTATGGGCATCCTGGCAGCGATTGTGCTCCCCAAATTTTTCGGTTCTACTGACCGCGCCTGGGAGAGTGCACGGCTGGCCAATTTGCGAGTATTGCAGCAGGCGGTAAATCTCTATCGCACGGACTATGGAACTTATCCCCAGGATTTGGCAACTTTGACGCGGACGCTGCGCAGGGGAACGAAGGTTCCTTACCTGAACGCCATTCCCCAAGACCCCATTACCGGCCGAGATTTTTGCTATGATGCTAAAACCGGCAGGGTCCTTCCCCCGATAAACCAGTAAAAGGGGAGAAGGGAGGCCCGGTCATGTTGAGTTGGCAAGTTTTACTCCTCGCCAGTATATTGTTAGCGGCGGTCATTGCCCTCTTGCTATTGGCCCGAGAAGTGCAGGAGCAACGGCGGAAGGACGAACAAATGCGGGCCTTGCTGGAGCAGCAGCGGGCTTTGTTCCGTGTGTCCACCGCCGTACATTCCGGGCGAGACTGGCATGACCTCTTGAAGGCCATCGTGGATGCAGGCATGGAAGCCGTGCAGGCGAGGGCAGGGGCCTTGCTGTTTGTGGACGAAAAAAACCGGTGTCTTACCTTTGCGACCGCCAAAACTGACAACGGCTATCGGGTGCGTAAATCAACCCTCGCGTGGGGGGAAGGCATCGCCGGACGGGTGGCCGAGGAGAGAAAAGTAGTTATCCTGCCCGAAGCCGATGACCCCCTGGTATTTGAACTCCCAGAGTCCCTCCATCCTCGGACCGTGGTGGCGGTGCCCCTAATAGGTGAACAGCGGACTATGGGAGTATTGGAACTTATCTCCGAGCGCCGGGGAAATACCTTTACCGAAGCCGACCGCGAAATGCTGCTGACCTTAGGAACCCAGTCGGCTACAGCCCTTGAGAATGCCCGCTTGCGGGAGAACCTCGCCCAACATGTCCACTTGCTCCGTCGCAGCATACAGGAACTCTCCGCTTTAGTGGATGTCAGCAAGGCCCTCACCGCCTTAGATGTACACCAAGTTCTGGATAAAATCCTCACCAAAGCCTTACAGATGATGCAGGCGGAGAAGGGTTCCCTAATGCTCTTGGACGAGACAGAACAGGTCCTGCGCATCGAAGTAGCCCGCGGGCTGTCAGAGGAGATTATCCGCACTGCCCGGGTCAAATTGGGGGAAGGCATCGCCGGGCGGGTGGCTCTGGAGGGAAAGCCCCTGCGCCTCTTGGACCAGGTAAACGGAGAACGGTTCCGCGGTCATGCTGTCCGCCACGACGTCCGAGACGCCCTCTGTGTGCCCCTGTGGGTGCAAGATAAAGTCATCGGAGTTTTGAACCTCAATAATAAAAAGGGGCCGGAAGTTTTCTCTGAACACGATTTGGAACTGCTCACCGCCCTGGCCAATCAGGCGGCCATCTCCATCCACAATGCCCGTCTGTTTGGGGATTTGCAGGATTTGTTCCTCAGCACCGTGCGCAGCCTGGCCTCTGCGGTGGATGCCCGTGACCCCTACACGGCTGGCCATCAGGAGCGGGTGACCAAATATGCTCTGGTCATTGCCGACCAGTTAGGAAGGAGCCCGGAGGAAAAGGAGACCCTGA
>DTZQ01000366.1 GCA_012961305.1 Armatimonadota bacterium
AACTCCTCACCAAACACCGCAGCCTGTGGCGGTTCTACGTCTGCCTGCGACGGGAATATGAAACCCTAACCCGCCGGGCGGGGGAATTGTGCGAGGAACTTTTCCAGGCGGAAAACCTGCTGACTTTGCAGAGCCGAGGGCAGTTGGCCTTTGATTTTTAGGGCCGAGGGGTTAACGAGGTCTCAGAATGCCCGGCCCGGGCCATCCTTAAGAGACCCATAGACCTGCAATGAGAGACCTCAGAACCGAATTTGCAGCACCGGCGGGTGGCCCCGCAGAGTACGCCGCCCGGCCCAGGTCCCCAGCAGGGCCCCGGCCAGCACATCGGTCACATGATGCCGTCCCAGACTCACCCGCGATAGGGCTACCAGAGTGGCCAGAGTGTAGGCTAAAGGTTCTTGGTCGTACTCTCGACCCAACACCGTAGCCAGAGCAAAGGCTGTGGAGGCATGGCCAGAGGGGAAGGATTCCCTGGCGGTGGGCGGGTTGTACTCCGGCGGTCGGCGGCGGTGCACAAGTACTTTTAGGGCCTTGGTCAGCAGGCCCGTGTTGACCAGAGCCTCCACCGCTTTTTCCACCGTCCTCCGGTCATGCCCTCCCCCGGCCAGATAGAGCAGTCCTAAGGCTGGCAGTTGCCACCGATAATCGCCACCCGCAGTCACCGTTTGGGCATTATGGCCAAACCAATTGACCCGGTGACGGACGGCGTAACGGTCGAAACGGTCAGCCCACTTATCCTGTGCGAGCAGGACCACCTCTCCAATTAGCAACCAGGTCAGACTCTCCGTCCAGGAAGATTTCGGAGCACTCACTTCCCGCTTTACGGACAGCTCGGACGGCGGGAGAAATTCCACGCTTGTCCCCACCTTCTCCTTTCCCCCGCCCCGGCGCGAGCCCTCCCGGTCTGCAGCAGCGAAGCCTCCGCTGACCAAAAAGGCCATTAAGAGCATCCCCCACCCATATTGCTGTTGCCAGTTAAGCAATTTCCACCTCCTTAAATTGGGGGCAAGTTGTTTTTCGCCAGGAGGAAGGAGTTCCCTTTTCGCCCCCGAAATGCTATCTCGCCTTTGGCGAATGAGGAACGGTTAAGAACACATGCGTATCATTGACGCTCATGTTCACAACTGGTCGGTGTTCGCGGACCCAAAGGTGTTGATACAGGCCCTTGACCGGTTCGCCATAGATTGGGTCGTTCTGTTGAGTGACCTGACCGGGGGCCCCTACCCGGCGCCGGAGGAGGTGACTGCGGCCAACGAGCGTACTCTGGCCTTGATGCGACGGTGCCCGGAGCGGATTATCGGTTTCGCTTATCTCAATCCCGCCTATCCAAAGCATGCGGGGGAGGAGTTGCGCCGCTGTTTTGAGGCCGGAATGATGGGGGTTAAACTGTGGGTGGCGACCAAGTGTAATGACCCTCAAGTGTTCCCCGTGGTGGAAGCGGCTATCGAATTAGGGATGCCTCTGGTGGTACACACTTGGAACAAAATCACGGGCAACCTGCCCCACGAAAGCCGTCCGACCGACCTGGCTGACCTGGCCCGGCGCTACCCGGAAGCCCGCTTCCAGATGGCCCACATCGGTGGCGATTGGGAGTTCGGCTGCAAGGCCATTCGGGATTGCCCTCAAGTCAAGGTAGACTTTGCAGGTACGGTGAACGAGTGGGGGGCCTACGAAATGGCCCTGCGAGAACTGGGCGAGGACCGAATTGTGTTCGGGACGGATATGCCAGCAGATTACCATCTCAACTTGGGACGGGTACTGCAGGGCAACTACCCGGAGGAAGTGAAGCAGAAAATTTTGGCCGATAACTTCGAGGCTCTGCTTCCTCGCCCCCTGCCGCATTGACTTGGCCGGCAGGCTTAAGCCTTAACATAGTGCTTCATTGGCCTTTATCTCCCCCGCCCTGGGGGCTTCTTCCTCCAACGAATAAAGCACTAAGCCAGTGAGGGGCTTGGGGTAGAAATAGGTGCTTTTGGGGGGCATCAGTTCGCGGTTTTGGACGATGGATTGAAAGGCTTCCAGGGGTGGGGGAGGAAGCAGAAAAGCGACTTGACTCTCTTGCTCTCGGCAGCGCCGGATAGCCTCAGCGGTCCAAGGGACGTAATTTACCGTCGGCTCGCCAAAGGCAGGGATGAGGCAGCGGTCGAATAGCAACCGATGCAGCAAGGCTACTGCCAATTTCCGCCAGGAACGGGAATGGTCAGGCAGCAGGGCGGCCAGAGGGTCCTCCTGCCGCGGGTGCAACCAAAACATACGGGGGCCTGTGGGGTCAAATACGCCGATGAGACTGGCATCTGCCCGGCGCAGGTGCTCGTCCAGAACCTCAGGACGGTCGGGAGGAAAGGTTCCTTCCTCCCAGACAAAGTGCTTCTCACTTACCGCCCGCAGCCGCGCCACCGAGAAACCCTCCAACCTGCTCACGCACCGATGGGTAGGGAACACCGTCAACCCGGGGTCGCTCAGGCTGACTCCTACAAAAGAGACGAAATTCGCCGGATGAGACGGCGGCAGGTCCCCCTGCCGTTCTTGCAGCCAGTCTCGGTAGGCCAAGGCGGTTTTGTAGCGATGATGTCCGTCGGCAATGAACAAAGGCTTGGAGGAGAACAGCGCAGTTATTTGCGCCAGGCACGCGCGCTCTCTAATGGCCCATATTCGATTGACTATCCCCTCCCGGTCAATCACCTGCACATCTGGGTTTCGTGCGGTCGCCGGTTCCAGCAGGGCCATTACGGCCCCCCTTGCGTCGGGATACAGGCCCAAAATTTGACTTAAGTTGCAGTGAGTAGCCTTCATTAAAGCCAGCCGGTCGGCGAGGGGCGCGGTAAGGGTCTCCTCGTGGGGAAAAATAAATCCTTCACCGGGCTCCTCCAACTGCACGCGTCCAATGACCCCCCTCCGCCGGTACACCTTTCCAGCAAGGGTGTATTCCTGCTCGTAAAGGTAAAAAGCCGGTCGGGAATCACGAACGAAAATACCCTCCTCCCGCCACTGCTGCCACAGCGCTGCGGCCCGTTCGTACCGATTGGGATGTTGTCGTTCGTCCGCAGAAGCCGGATGCAAATCAAGCCATAAAATGTTGTACGGATGGGCCAATAACTGCTCTTGTAAGGCAGGGTCTATGACATCATAGGGCGGGGCAGTAACCAGGGACAAATCACCGACCCGCGAGACGTTGTAGCGCCAAGCACAAAATGGTTGCACTAAAGCCAATTCTTACTCTTCCTCCCACTAACAGGGCACAATTTCGTTCCGGGAACCTTCTTCCCCCGGTCAAATTCCTCCTGCGGAGACCTACCCAAGACGG
>DTZQ01000367.1 GCA_012961305.1 Armatimonadota bacterium
ACCAACTGTTCCACCTCCTCCACCGCCTCCATCTCCCCGGTCAGCCGCTGATACTCCCCCTCCAACTCCTCCCACTTCTCACCCCAGGCCATCAGGTACTCCTCCAGGCCCACTTCCTCCAGCAACGGCTCCACCAGGTCCCGCAGTTGCTCCACCTCCAGCGCCTCCAGCGGTCGCACCCGCCGTACATCCTCTGTGGCCAGCCGAAGAAGCAAGGCGTCGTGCAACCGCTCCGCTCCCTCAATTAGGCTGTACCACCTCCCCCGCAACTCCTCCGGCGCCTCCGCCAGCGCACTTCGGGCCTCGTCTATATGCTCCTGCAGCACCTCTGGCTGGAATTCGCCGCCCTGGCCCGTTCGGAGACTTTCCACGAAAGGAATCAGCCCATTCTGCCAGCGGCGCAGGGCAATGCCCTGACGCATCTGCCGCAGACGCTTGGCGTGCTTCTCCAGGGCCACCTGGGTCTGCTTGAGCGCCTCCAAGCCCCGGGCCAGGTGTTTCGTGGGACGGCCCTGTCTCTGGGCTTCCGCCAGCCGCTGCTCCAACTGCTGCTGGTGACGGCGGAACTGTTCGACCTGCAGGGAAATCTGCAGGAGCCGCTGGTGCAGCAGAGCCTCCCGCTGTTGCAAACTGTCTGGCCAGCGGCGCTTCAGCCAGCGGTCAAGAACCCAATGGACACCCCAGCCGAGGGCCCCGGTGATGGCTCCCACGGCGGCTCCGAAAATGGCCCCCAGAGCAACCCCGGGGACGGCTCCGAAAACGATGCCGACAATGGCTCCCAAAACGAGGCCGATAAGGACTCCGCAGAAGACCCAGCCGAGGGCCTCCTCTCCGACCGACGTCCTGCTGATGCCGCCTTCGGCGGCTTCTTCCACCCTCCTTCCCACCGCTTCCAACAGGGCCCTATTCCATTGCAACCAGTACGGGATTTTCTGCGGCTTGCGCCGTCCACAGTTAGGACAATGCCGCGCCCGGCGCGGGACCCAGAAACCACACTCGACACAGGGCACATATTCCCAGGCATCCCCCACCACTGCTTTGACCGGTTTAGACCGCACTCCCACGCTCCTCCCGCTCCCTTCTTGCCTCGCTGATACATTCCCCCCAAGTAAATGGTCACCTCCACCTCACACTTAATTTTATCACGCCCTCGGGCATGAGTCAAGCAGTTCGGCCCGCGTTGGTGGTCTGAAACTTAGGGAAGGGTAAAGGTGTAGAGTAGTTTGGAGGTGCTCAGAATGAAAAAGAAACTGCTGGTGCTGGTGGCGGCGGTGGCTGCTGGCCTGCTGCTCCTTAGAACCGCCTCGCGTCCCGAGCCGCAGGCAGTGCGCTTTACGTTCGAGGAAGGAACGGAAGGCTGGGTTGCCATCCCGCCTCCTATGGGGACTGAGACCACCCTCACCCTGACCGAGAAGCCGGCCGAGGCCCAGGCGGGCCAGCGGGCCCTGCAGGTGCACTACCGCCTGGAGGCGAAGAAACTGGCCGGTGCGCTGAGGAGCGTCAGCGGCCTGCTGGGGGCGGGAGTTAGGGTGTGGCTGAAAACGGACACGGCCGCGATTTTGGTGTTGGGCCTGGTGGAGAGGGATGGCTCCTCCTACCAGCACGTTGTCCGCATGCCGCCGGGCGAGTGGAAGCGGGTAGAGGTGCCTTTCCCGGCCTTCACTTTGAGTGACGACTCGAGGGACGAAAATGGGCGGTTAGACCCGGCGGAAGTAGGTACGCTGGTGATTGCCGATGCCCGGGGATTCCTTCCCGGCGCAGGTGGGGAGGGAACTTTGTGGGTGGACGAATACGAAGTGGTCGCGGAAATGGCAGGTACATTCCCCAAACCCTATCTTCCCCTGCTGACCACGGGCCGGCCCACCTCCTCCGGCGCGCGGGCCACGGCAGGGGTTACCTATCGGCCAGGCAAGTTCGGCCTCGGAGTGCTCACGGATAGCCCTGGTGAACTGGTGGTCGTATCGGCCAGGGGCCTGCGGCGGGAGGAGGGCACCCTCGAGATGTGGGTTTGTCCCCAGTTCGCCCTGGAGGAGGTACGGGACTTCGCCGGCCTGCTAACCATGCAGAGCGAGCCCTTCGTCCTCGGTTTCCGGGGCAGCCTGTTGCTGTTCTACACCAAGAGCCGTCAGATTGTCTTCCTGCTGAACGCCGATATGGAACACCTTTTGGCCTCGCGGCCGCTGAACTGGAAGCCAGGGGAGTGGCACCATTTGGCGGCCTCCTGGGGCCCGCGGGGGATGCGACTTTACTTAGATGGTCGCCTGGTGGCGCGGAACCGTTTCACCGGCGGCCCCGGGTCGCTCTGCGCGGACGTGGTGGTGGGCAATCAGGCCTGGCCGATTGCCTCCAACAAGTTCGCCAACACCGTGCTGGATGAACTCCGCCTGTCATCGGTGCAGCGGTCGGACAAGGCCATTGCCGCTTCCGCCCATGCCGACCAACCCCTGCGGGCGGATGAACACACCGTCGCTCTGGAGCACTTCGACGGGCAGCCCGCACCCCCCATCACTTTGGCTCCAACGCCCGCTCCCTTCCATGCCGGGCCAGAGGGAAAGCCCCAGGAGTTGACCGTCTTAGTGCCAAACGAACTTCGCCCCCCGGCCCGCTTGACTTACACCGTCTCCACTCCGGGCGGCGCCCTCGTGCACCGCGGCGCTCAACCCATTGGCCCGCGGAAAGGCACGCCGAAATCCCCTCTTCGCCTGACCTTAAGGCTGCCTCCCTTTCCCACGCCGGGTTTCTACCGCCTCGACTTTCAACTGGAAAGGGAAGGTGAGGTGCTGAACCAGGGTAGGGATTGGTTCCGCCTCACTCGTTCCGTCCCCTCTGGCTTTGCTCCTTCGTTCCTCTTCGGGGTTTCCGGCTGCTTCGCCGACCCCCACGCGCACGAGGAGTTCTTCCGCCGCGCGGCGGCCGTTGGAGTTCGCAGCCTGCGCATGCCCTTTGAGTGGGCGGAGATTGAGCCGCAGGATGACCGCTTCGTGTGGGACAAATATGACCGCATCGTGACTTGGGCGGCCCAGTACGGAGTCGAACTCGTCCCCACCTTCATCTGGGAGAATCCGCAGCCGACCTGGGCAGGACGGGGAAAGGTAAAGGAGGGCCTGGAGGAGGAACGCTACCCGCCGGAGGATTTGGAGAAGTGGGGCGACTTCGTGTTTCACGTCGTCCAGCGCTACAGGGACACCGTCCACTGGTGGATTCCAGCCAACGAGCCCAACCTCTCCCGGTATTGGCATCCGCAGCCGAACGTGAAAGCCTACGTGGCCCTTCTGAAGGTGACCTGGGAGGCCGCGCGGCAGGCGGACCCGACGGCGAAGATTGTGGGGTGCAACGTGGCAGGAATGGATTTGCGCTTTCTGGAGGAGTGCTTCCAGGAGGGAGCGCTGGCCTACTGCGACGCGGTTGGCGTACATCCCTACATCTGCCCCCACAGCCCCGATGAGCGCATCCCCCTCAACGTCCTTGACCCTGCCTCGCCCGTGGGAACTTTTCGCGAGGGCCTGCTGGCCGCCCGGGCCCTGATAGAGCGCTACGGAGGGCGGCAGAAACTCTGGCTGGACGAAGTAGGCCAGCCCTATCGGGACGATTTCCTCGTCCCCGGCTGGGGCGTGTCCGAGGAGACGGCCGCGGCCTATCTGGTCAAGTTCTACGCGGAGGCGCTGGCCTCCGGTGCGGTGGAGCGGGTGCTGTGGTTCTCCTTCTGGGGCGGGGAGTACGGCTCGTTCGCCCTGCTGCGGCCCGATGGTAGCCCAACCCTGCCGCTCATCGCCTATGCCGCCTGCGCCGAACGGTTGGGCGGGGCAGAGTTCATCGGCGAAGGTGTCCGAGGGGAAGGAGTGCGTTCGCTGGTGTTTCGGGAGGGGGAGCGGGAGACAGAGGTGCTCTGGTGTCCACAGGGGAAGCAAGAAATTGCCCTGCACGCGAACGAGCGGGCCTTAGACCTCTACGGTTTCCCGCTAAAAGAGGCCAACCGCAGCCGCCGACTGACCCTGACCCCGACACCCAGGTTCGTAGTCAGGTCTGCAAAGTGAAGTGTCATGGTCACGGACTCGCCAGCAGGGCCTCCAAGCGTAGTTCCCAAATCAGGTCGTTGGCCGTCCGCTCCAACTCCTGCACAGCCCTCCACCAACGGGCGAAACCCCAAGGGTCTAAGGGTTCGGACGAGGTGGCCGTGCGTTCCAAATCGGCCTGGCGTTTTAACAGCGATTCCACCCGCGCGGCGAAGGTTTGGGCGCCGGGCTGTCGGGCCAAACGCCGCATTTCCGCCATCAGTTTCCCCAGGGCCGGCCCTCGCTCCCGCCACCGGGCAGCGGCCTGAGCGCGATAGGTCAAGGGAAGGAACTTCGCGCCCTGCAAGGCTATGGTGCCCTCCATCAAATCCACCCGCAGCCGCTCGTGTACGGCCAAGGAGGCCGCCAAGAGTCGGCTCCAGGAAGGTTCATCTGTCGCTTGGGCCCGGCGGACGAAACGCTCGGTGGCCCGCAGGGGCAGGAAACAGAGGTCACCGAACCACTGAGGCGTGTGGAAGTTCCCACCGGTGAAGGCCCAGTTGGAGAGTTCCTGCTTTCCGCCTGCGTACCGCTCCCGGCAGACGTTCAGCCCCCAAATCTCTCCCGCCGACGGCTTCTCTACCCCTAAAGCGGCAAAGGGCACGGCCATTTCCAACACCCAGCCTTCGGCCTCCGCGCGCGGACAGGGAGACAAGCCCCGACTGAACCCCACCGCCGCCCGCCAGTCCGCGTCCCAGTTCGTATTGTGCACTTCCTCATCGAAGACCACGCCCGCCGCGTTGACGATGAGGTGGAAGTAATGTCGGTGGGTGTGGGTGGGGTCTAAGAAGACCTCGATGGAATCGTCCGTGTACACCGGACCGTCGCGCTGTCTTATCTGCGTCACCAGACGGCTCATCTGCGGTTCCTCACTGACGACGGCCAGATACAGGGCCTGGTCATCGTAGAGGGCGCGAAATTGGGTCTGGGGCGTGGCAAAAGTATCAGCAAACTGGGCCTGGAGGAACGGGCCAGCGGGGACAGCCTGGGTCCAGGCGGGTTCGTCCAACCACCCATCGCAGCGCACAGGAGCGGCCACAAAACGGCAGGGGTACACCGGCGTCACCGGCTCCGCTGCAAAGGCCGCGACCGCCAAACCCACGACCAATAGGCCCAGGGTCAATGACCACCTTCCGGAGCGGAGTCGTAAGGCGGTGAGGTCAGGTCCCGTGTCCCCTGCAAAGCAGGTAAGGTGTGAGCATTGGTAGTGCCAAGCGACCATCCTTTTCACCTCCTCTGGCTTTTGCTGCTCTATTTTTCGCCCCCGCCGGGGCTATACCTCCTTACCCAATGGTCAATGAGGTAAAACGTAAAGAGCGAAACGTAATTTCCGCTTGGCACTTTACGTTTCACGTTTTACGTTCCGTAGCAGTTCCGGGGCTAAGGGTCTTCTTAACTTGACGGAACGGGCGAGGGGAGGTATAATTAGAGCCATGGGAGTACAGGCGGCAGTAAGAGTGGGGGACGTGTGGTTCGGCGGGGGGCATCCGCTGGCGCTTATCGCGGGGCCCTGTGTGATTGAGAGCCGGGAGCATTGCCTGCAGGTGGCGCGGCGGCTGCGGGAAATCTGCGCCGAGGTGGGTCTGCCGCTGGTGTTCAAGGCCAGTTACGACAAGGCCAACCGCACTTCGGGTCGCTCCTTTCGAGGACCGGGCCTGGAGGCCGGACTGCCCATTCTGGCTGCCGTGCGGGAGGAGGTGGGCCTGCCGGTTACCACCGATGTGCACGAAACGGCTGATGTGTCGCGGGTGGCCGCGGTGGTGGATTTGGTCCAGATTCCGGCCTTTCTGAGTCGGCAGACGGATTTGCTCACCGCTGCGGCCCGCACGGGCAAACCGGTAAACGTCAAAAAGGGCCAGTTCTTAGCCCCCTGGGATTTGCGGTATGTGGTGGAGAAAATCGCCGATGCAGGAGGTACGCAAGTGCTCCTTACAGAGCGAGGCACGGTTTTTGGCTACCACAATCTGGTAGTGGATTTTCGCTCCCTCCCCATCCTTCGGAACCTGGGCGTGCCGGTGATTTTTGACGCCACCCACAGCGTACAACTGCCCGGCGGGCGAGGTGGGGCTTCCGGTGGCCAGCGGGAGTTCGTGGCTCCCCTGCTGCGGGCGGCCGTGGCGGTGGGGGTGGAGGGGATTTTCCTGGAAGTCCACGACAACCCCGAGGTTGCTCCCTGCGACGGTCCCAATATGGTGCCATTGGAATCCCTGCCCGAACTTTTGCGCACCGTGAAACGCATTCATGAGAGCGTAAAACGTGATGCGTAAAACCTAAAGCGTACTCACCATTCGCGTTTCGCGCTTTACGGGTTGCGGCTCTCTGTTGAGGGCTAAAAATATGTATGAGGCAGAGGAGATTTTGGCCACTGCGCGGCAGGTGTTACAGACTGAGGCAGCGGCAATTAAGGGACTCCTAAAGCGGTTAGGGGGGGAGTTCGTCACTGCGGCCCGGCTGATTCTGGAAAGTGAGGGGCGAGTCATCGTCACAGGCATGGGCAAGTCTGGGACCATTGGGCGTAAAATCGCTGCGACTCTTAGCAGCACGGGGACGCCGGCCCTGTTCCTCAGCCCGGCGGAGGGCGTGCACGGGGATGTAGGCATGGTGATGCGGGGAGAGGTGGTGCTGGCCCTGTCTTACAGCGGGGAAACGGAGGAGTTGCTGCGCATCTTGCCGGCCCTCAAGCGGCTGGGGGTGCGACTCATTGCCCTGACCGGCCGGCCGAACTCGACGCTGGCCCGGCACAGCGATGTAGTCCTCAACGTGCACGTGGAGCGGGAAGCCTGTCCTCACAACCTCTCTCCCACCGCCAGCACAACCGCCATGCTGGCTCTGGGTGACGCCCTGGCTATGGCCCTCATGCAGGCCCGAAACTTCTCCCCCGCGGATTTCGCCCGCTTCCATCCGGGAGGCAGTCTGGGCCGGCGACTGTTGCTCACCGTGGCCGAAGTCATGCGGCCCGGTTCGGACGAGGCCAAAGTCCGGGCCGAGGACCCAGTGAAAAAAGCCCTCTTCGTGATGACTGCCGCGCCCATTCGCGGCGTGGTCAATGTGGTGGACGAGGAGGGGAAACTGGTGGGGATATTCACCGACGGCGACCTGCGCCGCCAGTTGGATAAAAACCCCCACGTGCTCTCCCAGCCCATGCACGCGGTCATGACCCGCCATCCTACGGTCATCACCGCCGACCGCTTGGCCACCGAAGCCCTGCGGCTGATGCAGGACCGGGAATTTGACAACCTGCCGGTGGTAGATGAGGAGGGCCATGCTTTGGGGGTGATTGACGTGCAGGACCTGCTGCGCGCAGGAATTGTCTAACGATGGCCGAAGGCTCGTTGGAGGAGAAACTGCGGCGCGTTCGCCTGCTGGCGCTGGACGTGGACGGAGTGCTGACCGATGGGCGGGTGTGGCTGGACGAGGAGGGAATGGAGTTCAAATCCTTCGACACCCGCGACGGGCTGGGTTTGCGTCTGGCCCGGAGTGTGGGGATAGAAGTGGCTTTCCTCACGGCCCGGGCCTCAGGGGTCGTGGAAGCGCGGGCGGAGGAGTTGGGCATCACCGAACTCTACCAGGGCCTCACAGGGGACAAAGCAGAGTGCCTGCGGGAATTGGCCGCACGGCAGGGATTGGAACTGGCAGAGGTGGCCTACATGGGCGACGACCTGCTGGATTTGACCGCCCTGCGCACGGCCGGAGTGGCCCTGGCAGTAGCGGACGCGGTGGAGGAGGTAAAGGCGGTCGCCGATTACGTCACCCGCCGTCCGGGAGGCCGGGGCGCGGTGCGAGAGGCAGTCGAGGTCATCCTCCGGGCTCAAGGGTTGTACAAACAAGCGGTGCAGGTGGTAGTGGGAGAGTCGGTTGGGAGAGAAGCCTCAACGTAAACGTAGGGGCTCAGCGCAAAGGAAAGTTGAAGCGTCCCGATTATGAACCTTCAGCGCGCTTTAGCCCGCTTCCCCTGCCTGAGGGTCTCCCCTTAGGGGGTTTGGATGCCCAACTGCTTTGCCGCTTCACCGCAGAGACCCGGAGGAGGCCCAGAAAGCCCGAAAAACTCTGCGCCCTCAGCGCCTTGGCGGTGAGAAGAGAGCATCAACCCAAAGGGGGTAGACTACCTGTCATTGTTGCCGTGAAATTAGTTGAGGGATGGTAGTTACCGGTTGGGCTCGGCGTCGTAGCAGCGGCCCAGGACAATGAAGGTGCCGGTTTCCGCCGAGTGTAGCCGAACCCAGCGTTGCTCCGCGGGGGAACCAGCCATATAGGCCGCGCCCTGGGGCAGGTTTTGCTCAGCCGCCTCGAAACCGCGGGCCGGGGAAAGAACCTCCCGATAGAAGGCGGCCACCTGGGGCAGCGGGTCTGGAGTGTAGAGGTCCAAACGGGCTAAGAACTGGAGGGTACGGTGCCCTTTTACCACCCGCCGGGCCCAGCCGCTGCGGGGAACGGCCTGGGGGTAAAGGGGCAGGCGAAGGTCTTTGGCGGTTACTTCGGTGGAAGTTTCCAGGCGCACCTCTTCCTCGGCGGACGACCTCGTCCGGGCAGAGCAACCTGGGAGGCCAGAGAGGAGCAGCAAAGTCAGGTACACGGCTGGCCCCAGGGACTTCCTGCCGTTGACCTTGGGCCAGTTCATCACTGCAACTCCCGCTTCAGCACCTTTCCCGAGGGGTTGCGCGGCAGGGCGGGGCGGAACTCCACTATTTGGGGCACTTTGTAACTCGCCAGCCGCTGGGCACAGAACCGCTTGATTTCCAGCGGGGTGAGGTTCGCTCCCTCTTGCGGGACCACCACCGCCTTTACCAGTTCCCCCAAATAGGCCCGCACCCCCGTCGCCGGCACGCCCACCACCGCCACTTCTCGCACCCGGGGATGCTCCAGAATGGTCCGCTCTACCTCCAGCGCGAAGACGTTCTCCCCAGCGACGATAATCATTTCCTTGGTCCGACCGTGCAGGTAGACGAACCCCTCTTCATCCTCTCGGGCCAAATCGCCCGTGTCGAACCATTCACCGTCAGGGGTGAGAGATTCCTCCAGCAGGCCGGGACGGTTCCAGTAGCCCTGAATGACCGCGCTGCGGTGGATGTGCAGTCGGCCTACTTCCCCCACCTCGGCCTCGGTTCCGTCCTCGCGGAAAATTTTCGCCCCCACGTCGGGGATAACTTTGCCAATGCTTTCCGCATGGGTGAGGGCGTTGGGAGCGGGCATGATGTGGGTCAGGGAGATGGTTTCGGTCAGGCCAAAGAAGTTATGCAGCCGGGCCCAGGGAAACTTTTGGTGCAGCCGGCGAATGGTCTGCACCGGCATGGGAGAACCGGCATAGCCAATTACCCGCAGGCAGCGCAGGTCGTAGCGCTCCAAATCGGGCAAGTGGGTTACGAAGTAGAAAAAGGTCGGCACCGAGAGGAAAGTAGTAATGCGGTGTTTCGCAATGAGTTCGACCACCTCGCGCGGGTCAGGCCGGGGGGCCATTACTAAGGTACTACCCAAATAGCAGGAAGAGGGCACTAAACTGTACAGGCCCGTGGCATGGAACAGGGGCACCACCAGCAGGTGCACATCCTCGTGGCGGAAGCCAAAAGGAATGATAGTATTTTTGAGGTTGAACAACAAATCCGTGTGGCGCATCATCGCGCCTTTGGGCAGCCCAGTGGTGCCCGAAGTGTGGGCAATGACCGCCAGGTCCTCGGGAAGGATGTCCGGCGGGGTGAACTTTCCCTCGCCGGTGAGCAGGCGAGGAAAAGGTACGGCATCGGCGGTTTCGTAGCCCACGCTCACGAGGGCGGGGCGCGGTTCTACTCCCCTCAACGCCGCTTCGGCCGCGGCCTGATGTTCCGCGTGCACCAACAGAACGCGTGGGGAAAGGCAGCGCAAAACGTAGCCCATTTCTTCCTCGCTCAGGCGGATGTTCACCGGGGCTACCACCGCGCCCAAGCGCACCGCCGCCCAATAGCCCAGGTAGAACTCGAAACAGTTGGACAGAAGGAAAGAGACCCGGTCTCCCTTTTGCACGCCCAGGTCGGACTGCAGGTGCGCGGCTACGCGGGCGCTGAGGGCGTCACATTCCGCGTAAGTGTGCTCCTCCTCGGCGAAAATGACCGCCGTCTTGCGCGGGTATTTATCTACGGTGTTGTTCCAGAGGTCCCGCAAACTGTACAAGGGAAGGCCGGGCATGGGATTCTCTCCTTGCCTTACTTAGTCCGCACGGGGCTAATTCGCTCCAGCCAGCGCACCACTTCGACCCCGTGCCAGCCGTCGGTGAGCGGTCGCTGCCGGGTGCGGCAACACTCCAGGAAATGCTCCCCCTCCCGCCGCACCATGTCCTCCCGCCGGCCCGGGGCCAAAAAATCCCAGGTGAGAGAAGTTTCCGTACCGTCCTCCCGGCGGGCGAAGAGGGTAAAGGTACGTTGGTCGTGGGGGGCTGCATCGTCCGTGCTGAACTCCAACTGCTCCGGTTGCAGTCCCAACACCAGGGCCAAAGCGACGATGTGGGGGCCGAAGTTCCACACTGCATTTAGGTACTGTTCCTGAGTGGAAGTTTTCCAGAAGACCGCCTCCGCCCGCACCGGCGTGCCCAGAGCCTGGAACTGCCTCACCGCCTCCGAGTAGCACAGGACGTGTCCGACGAGCAAAACCCGTTCGCCCTCCTCGGCCAGGCGGGCCAGTTCTTCGGCCTCTGCCGAGTACAGGGTCATGGGTTTTTCCAGGAACAGGTCTCGGCCGGCGGCCAACACCTGGCGGGCAACTTCATAGTGGGTCTGGGGCGGGGTAGCCACCACTACGGCATCGCTTTGGGCAATGAGTTGGGCCAAGTCCTCAGTGAAGCGGATGCCTAAAGGTTCCAGCACCTCTCGGTTGCGGTGCCCGTACACCAAGTGCACGCCCCCCAGGTCGTGGAACTTGCGAATCAACAACTGACCCCATCGTCCAGACCCGATGACCGAAAGTTTCATCGTCAGGGCCTCCGTGCGCTTTTTCGCCGCCCCTTAGGCAGTGGAAGTTCCAGCAGCATAGGAGCCATAGATGAACGCAATCTCCACCTGGGGGTTCTCCACCAATTTCTCCCGCACCACCTCCGTCGCGCCGAAGGTTTTTAACACCATCTTTTGAAGTTCTGGGAACAGAAAATGCTTCTGGTTAGCCCGATAGTAAACGCGGTTGCCACTATACCCTGGTACTTCCGTTCCGACGCTACTGCTTCAAGTCACTGCACCGGCCAGTTCGCGCAGGCGTTGGACTTGGTTCATCTCGCCTAATACAATGAGAGTACATCCCGGCCGCAGTTCCGCTTCGGGGCCGGGGTTGTAGATGAAGGTCTCTTCCCCCTCGTATTGCATAGCCACCACCAACAGGCCCGTCCTTTCGTAAATGCGGCTGTCCCTTATTTTTTTGCCAGCCAGCGGGGAGCCCGAAGGCAGAGTGACTTCCTCCACCCGAATAACCCGCGCCCGGTCGCGCAGCATAGTGTCCAGGAAACTGACCACCCGGGGGCGAATCAACTCCGAGGCCAGGCGCAAACCGCCGATGAAATTGGGCGAAACGACCGCATCTGCTCCCGCCCGCAGCAGTTTCTCCCGCGATTCGGGCAGAATGCCCTTGGCTATGATGCGCAAGTTGGGATTAAGTTGCCGGGCGGTGATGACCACGAAGATGTTGTCCTTGTCCTCCGGCAGCGCGGCCACCAACCCCCGCGCCCGTTTAATGCCTGCCGCCAGCAGGGTTTTGCTGTCCTCAGCATCGCCCTCACAGACCAGCACCTCCCTCCGTTGTTGGAGGGCTTCTACCCGCTCCGGGTCACGTTCTACTACCACGAAAGGCCGTTGAGTACGGTACAACTCCTCAACCACGTGAATCCCTGTTTCCCCCGCTCCGCAAACTATGTAATGGTGCTGTAGCGCGTCAATAGCCCGTTCCATTTTCCGCCTCCAGAAAATTTCGCTCAGGTTGCCTTCGACGAAAAAGGCGGTGATGGTACTGAAGCAGTACAGTACAATGCCACAGCCAATTAGCAAAAGGACAATCGTGTACACTCGGCCCGCGGTGCTTCGGGAGAGGTCCAGAGCCTCCCCGTAGCCCACGGTGGTCAAGGTGATGATGGTCATGTACAGACAGTCAAAGGCCCGCCAGTGGTGACCCTCCACCCGACCAATAATCCAATACCCCAATGTCCCCCAGACGACCACCAAAATTAGCAGGGTCACCACGATGCGTAGCGGACTGTAGATTTGCCTCCGGGCCGGAGATAGGTGACTGGCCATGGCTCCCTCACGGGCAACATTATACCGTTTCCCTCACCTCTTGTCAAGACTGGCCGTTGGTCGGGTTGCGTAGGTCTATCCTTTCTGAGCTCTAACTTTCCAATTGGTCCAGACCGAGCACACGGCGAGCGTTGCGGTACAGAATGTCTTGGAGCGCGTCCTCTTCCTCCATCAGCCGCCGAAGCAGGGGAAGTAACTTCTGTCCGAAACAACCTGGCTCGTATCCTGCCCCGCGTCCGTCGCGGCAGGGACAATCGGTGGCGAAAAGTAACTTTTTGCGGTGCCGTTGGAGGAAACCCCGGCTGAAATCCTCGTCCCGCGAAATGGCCCCGTAGCCAGAACCAGCCGAGAGGTCAGCGTACATGTTTTCGTAGTCGCTGAGCAGCCGGTCGGCCAGTCCGCCCGGCGCGACCGGGCCGGTGGGGTAGAGGGTCACCTGCGGCGGGGGAACCTCTGCGCTGATGTTCGCCCACCAAGATTGAGCGTGACCGATAAACTTCACCCGGGGGAACTTCCGCAGCAGCGTCTCCAGATACTCCAATCCCTGATTGAACCCGTTCTTGCCCTCCTGAAAGTGGAACGTCGCCGGCCAGCCTAACTCGTTGAGCAGCCCCAACACCCGCTCTATGTGTGGGTCGGTGAGCGGAAGGTGTTGCTTCTGTTCGCCAAAGCCCAGACAGCCCTGTTCTGCGTAGTTTTCGATGCGGGCCAGGGCATCGTCTTGGGTCACGTCCACATGGCAGAAGGGCAAAACCCGTTCGGGATATCGGTCCCGAGCGGCCAATACCTCCGCAGTGGGAAACCACGACTCCCGCTGCGGGTCCTCCAAGGGCAGTAATACCGCCTGCGCCACTCCCAAACCATCCAAGTGCGCGATGGTTTCCTCCTCTGAACGGTCTAAATGTCCGAGGTGCAGGTGAGCGTCTATTATCATGGTTGCCTCTCTGGGGAAAGGTTGAAGAAACATTCTCCGCCGGGGGGAAATTCCCTCCTGCACATCTCCCCCAAAGTCGGGAGGGTTGTTGAAAGTCAGGAGGTTTTCTATGGCCCTTAGCACCAATCCATCGTCCCCCGCCGCAGGTAAGTATAAGTAGGGGAAGTTCCAAGTCTATCTGCTAGCGGTTACTGAGGCCGTAGTCCACGCTCAGCACAGAGCGAGTAATTTCTCCGTCGAAAAGGAAAAAGACCTCCTCTGGTCGGGTGTCGGCGGGGGCCAAAAGTTCACTTACAAAAGGACCGAGTAAAGCCCTTGACTCCAAAGGGCCTTCTCGCCCCTCGTCCTTTGTCCCTCTTCCCTCGTTCCCTGTCTTAACGGGGCTAAAGCCCTCTGGACTCAAGCGCTTTAGCGCCGTCTTACCCGGGCCGTCTTCTGACGGCCATTTGACACTCCTCCTTAGGGAGGTTATAATGATAGAGGTAACTACTCAGCCGGTTCAACAAGATTGACCGGAATGAAAATACCAGTTAAAATTATGGTGGTGATTGGAAC
>DTZQ01000368.1 GCA_012961305.1 Armatimonadota bacterium
GGATAGAGGGGGGGCATCCTGCATCCTGCATCCTGCATCGCGGTGGGAGAGCGGTGGCCTACGAACTCAACGGTCTCAGCGGTATAGGCCACGGGCCAACGGCTGACTGTTAAGGGTTGAATGCTTGCCTTTAATATACCACAGGGGGCGAAATATCTCAAGGGGTAACTACTACTCCGGCGGCCCTCACCCCCGGCCCTCTTCCAACCCTAAGGGTACATTTTGTTTTAAGTTCAGGTGTTGCGCTTTCGCGGAAATTATGGTACAATTAAGAAGTACCGTAAAATTATCTGTTGGGAATCAACTATGGGGAGCATGACCATGCCGATTGATACCCGGGGCGAATTGGAAAAATTACAACGGTTGCTGGAAGAGAAGGAAACCATGCTGCAACGGCAGGAGAGCATTCTGGCCGAATTACAGCGTCGGATGGATGAATTGCAGCGGAAGAATGCGGAACTGGATGTTGCCCGGGAGCAACTGATGCAGGCCATTACCCAGGCTTCTCTACTTTCGGAACTGACCGGCGAAGTGAGCGTAGGCCAGGATGCAAGTCGGGCGCTGGAGCGGATACTGAGCCATGTGCACTTGCTCTTGGAGGTAGAGAAAAGTTCCATCATGCTGTTGGATGAAGGCACGCAGGAACTGCGCATCGTAGCCCATCGCGGATTGCATCCGGAAACGGTGGAACGGTTTCGCCTCGGGGTGGGGAAGGGCATTGCTGGTCGGGCGGTGGCTACGGGGAAGCGGCAGGTGGTGCCGGATACTTCCCAGGATCCGGACTACATTCCCTCTTTAACCCACCCAGACGTTCCCAAGTTTCTGATTTCGGTTCCTTTTCAAGTCAATGGACAAGTCATCGGGGTGCTTAATGTCGAAAGACCAGTGCATTTCCCTCCTCCTACGGCGGAACAACTGCGCCAGTTAGATGAGTATGCCAACCACGCGGCGGTGACCATCCAAAACGTGCGTTTATATCAGGACTTAACTCGACGAGTGCAGGAACTGTCCACCCTGTACGAGGTGGGACGGGAGTTGAGTTCTTCTTTGGAGTTGGACAAACTGCTGAGGAAGATTGTGGACAGTGCAACGCAGTTGTTGGATTGTGAAATGTGCTCCTTGATGCTGCTGGAGGAAGACAAACAAACTTTGTGCATTCGTTATACTAAGGGAATATGCCAGGAAGTAGTAAAGCGGGCCCGAGTAAAGGTAGGGGAGGGAATTGCGGGATGGGTGGCTAAGCAGGGGGAACCACTACTCATTGAGGACATCGAGAAACACCCTCTATTCGCCCGGAAGAGTCAAAAGAAGTACCGCACTAAATCGCTGTTGAGTGTCCCTTTGAAAATCCGTTCCGAAGTTATAGGAGTGCTTAACGTCAATAACAAGCGTAGTAACGCGGTATTCACATCTAAAGACCGGGATATTTTGATGATGCTGGCCAGCCAGGCGGCGGTGGCTATTGAAAATGCCCGTTTATATGAGGAGTTGGAGCGGTTGGCCATTACTGACGGGCTAACTCAGTTGTATGTTCCCCGCTATTTCCACGAGGAACTGGACAAAGAACTGCGGCGAGCAGAACGGTACAAACGTCCCTTATCATTGCTGATGATGGATATTGACCACTTCAAAAAAATAAACGACACTTACGGACACTTACAGGGCGACCAGGTACTGCGGGAACTGGCCGGCCTGTTAAAGCGTTGTGCCCGGCAGGACGACATTGTAGCTCGCTATGGAGGAGAGGAATTTGCCATTGCCTTAGTGGAGACAAATAAAAAAGGAGGTCTTAAGGCAGCGGAGCGAATTCGACGAACCGTAGAGGAGTTTGAATTCTCAGGCCCCGCGGGGCCCTTGCCGGTAACCATCAGCATCGGGGTGGCCAGTTACCCCCAGGATGCAACGACCAAACGCGACCTCATCGCCAAAGCCGATATGGCTTTGCTGACCGCTAAGGAGAGGGGTCGCAATCGCGTGGTCACTTATTCGGCGCAGGTGGAAGAGCAATGGGCGCGGCGTCTGCCGGCTCAGTCAGCCCGGCTCTCTTCCCCTGCGGAAACGATGCCAGCCGAAAAAAGTGAGGGTTAAAACATGAACTACGGACAACGGTGGAAATGGGTTGCAGTCGGAGGGTTTTTAATCCCTGCACTCATCTTTGCTGGTCTTGCTGGCTGTGCCAAGCATGTGGTGGCCAAAGTGAACGGAAAGAACTTAACGGCGGAGGAATTCTACCGACGCATGGAGCGGGAAGTAGGAGCCCGGACCCTCCAGGTAGCCATCTTAGAAAAACTCATGGAAGAAGAGGCCCAAAAACGCAACCTTTCACCTTCGGAGGCGGAAATTCAGGCAGAAATGCGGCGGTTCAAGGAACAGTTTCCCGATGAGCAAGCCTACTTCCAATTCCTCAAACTCAACGGCCTGGATGAGGATGATTTGCGTGCCCAGATACGCATCCAAATGATAGAGTTCAACTTGCGCACGGCTCATCTTAAACCCACAGAGGAAGATTTGCGCCGCTTCTTTGCGGAAAATCGGGCTATGTTCGACCGCCCAGAGCAGATTCGTTTCCGCCAAATCGTTTTGCAAACCAAGGAAAAGGCCGACCGGGTGTATCAACGGCTCGTTGAAGGAATGGACTTTGTTTCTTTGGTGGAGGCGGATTCCATTGATCCGGAGGCTCAGCGGACTAAGGGGGAAGTGGGGCCGATAGCGGTAGAGTGGTTGAAGCAGAACGTCCCGCCCATTTACGAAGTGGTCAGCAAGTTGAAACCGGAGGAGGTCAGCCGACCCATAGAGCATAACGGACGCTTTTTCATCCTCAAGATGCTCCAACACTTGGACCCACAACCGGCGGTGTTTGAGGAACGGAAGGAAGACGTGCGACAGGCGTATTTGGGGCGTAACGCTATCCCCCAGGAGGAACTTCTGCAGCAGTTGGCGCGGCGGGCGCAGGTCATCATTGTTGAGCCTCGCTATCGGGCCTTGGAGCAGTTTTTCGGTCCGCAGATGCCCAGTTACAATCTGCCCCTGCCCGGGGCGGAAGAAGGAGGTGTGCCAGAGGAACTGTTAAACCCGCCGATGGTGCCACCCACTCCGCTGCCAGGGGAGGAGGTTCCGCCGACGCTGCCAGCGGAGGAGGGAGGTTCGTGAAGTTGGCAGAGAAGACCCCTCAGGAAGTCACGCCTTCTACCAGTTCCCCACCGGACCCTTTCCGCGAACTGGTGGAAATCATGGCAGTTTTACGCTCTGAACGAGGCTGTCCTTGGGACCGGGAGCAGACGCCAACCAGCCTCAAGCGTTACTTGCTGGAGGAGTGCTATGAGGTTTTGGAGGCGCTGGACGGTGGGGATGCTGCCCGTTTGTGTGAGGAATTGGGCGATTTGTTGTTGCAAATTGTTTTCCAGGCCCAATTAGCCAAGGAGGCTGGGCAGTTTGACATAAATCAGGTGTGCGCGGGCCTTGTGGCTAAACTTTACCGCCGTCATCCCCATGTGTTTGGCGAGGTTAAGGTGGCCGATGCAGAGGAGGTCTTACGCCGTTGGGAGCAACTCAAGCGGCAGGAAAGGCCCCCATCGAAGCGAGCCTCAGTACTCGAGGGGGTGCCCAAGGCCCTGCCGGCCTTGGCCCGGGCCTATCAAATCCAAAAACGAGCTGCCAGGGTAGGGTTTGATTGGGAACAGGTGCAGGGGCCGTTGGACAAAGTAGAGGAGGAATTGAAGGAACTGCGAGTTGCCTGCCGAAATAGGAAGGAAGGAGCCTGTGTGGAGGAGGTGGGCGACGTGCTGTTTGCTCTGGTCAATGCTTGTCGGTTCTTGAGGGTGGACCCGGAAGAGGCCCTGCGGCAGGCCATCCGCAAGTTCGAGCGGCGCTTCCGCCGGCTGGAAGAACGGGCCCGGGCGAGGGGCCAAGCATTAGAGAACCTGAACCTCGCTGAAATGGATGTGCTCTGGGAACAAATTAAGGCTGAGGAAGAGGGAGGTTAATGCGCCTGGACAAATTCCTTAAGGTGTCCGGCCTCATTAAACGCCGTTCGGTAGCCAAAGAAGCATGTGCGGCAGGGCGGGTGTCCCTCAATGGCCGGCTGGCCAAAGCCGCTACTGAGGTGCACGCCGGCGACTTGGTGGAGATTTCCCTGGCACGACGTTACCTCAAAGTGGAAATTTTAGAAATACCCAGGGGCAACGTGCCCAAACCTAAAGCCACAGAACTATATCGGGTTCTGTTGGAGCAAACTTTACCGGAGGAATGGTGATAAGGTAAGCGTTCAGCGGTTGGCCTACCGCTGAGGGTTGAATGCTTACCGTTAGGCAAAGGAGAAAGGGAGTTGAGAACATCCATGGCTAAAAAGTACGTGTACCTTTTTGAGGAGGGCAACAAAGACCTGAAGAACCTCTTGGGGGGTAAAGGGGCCAACCTGGCGGAAATGACCAACCTCGGGTTGCCCGTTCCCTATGGGTTCACTATCACTACCGAAGCCTGTATTGAGTACTTGAACTCCGACCCGCCGCAACCGCCGGAGGGTTTAGAGGAACAGGTGCAGGAGGCCCTTAAGCAGTTGGAAAGAAAGGCCGGGCGCAGGTTAGGAGACCCGGAAAATCCTCTGCTGGTGTCCGTTCGTTCCGGGGCTCGGGCCAGCATGCCGGGAATGATGGACACGGTGCTAAATTTGGGCTTAAACGACCAAACGGTACAGGGGCTGGCTCGGTTAACCGGCGACGAACGGTTCGCTTACGATTCTTACCGCCGCTTCATCATGATGTTCAGTGACGTGGTGTTATCTGGCATTTACTTCCCTAACGCTACTGAGGACAACCCCTCGCCGCTACGACGGGAGGTGTTTGAGGAACGTCTCAGGGAGGGCAAGGCCCGGTGGGGAGTAAGGGAAGACCCCGAACTGCCGGCCGAAGCGCTGAAGGAGTTATGCGCGGAGTACAAGGAGATAGTGCGGGAGGCAACGGGACGGGAGTTTCCTTCCGACCCGCAGGAGCAACTCCGTTTAGGCATTGAGGCTGTGTTTCGCTCTTGGAACAACCCGCGGGCAAAGACTTACCGCCGATTGCGCAACATCCCCGACGATTGGGGAACTGCGGTGAACGTGCAAATGATGGTCTTCGGAAATATGGGGGACGACTCCGGCACTGGCGTAGCCTTTACTCGCGACCCGGCTACAGGCGAGGACCAACTGTATGCCGAATACCTGCCCAATGCGCAAGGTGAGGATGTAGTGGCTGGAGTGCGCACGCCCCAGGATATTGATTGGTTGGCGAAGAATTTCCCGGAAGTGCATCAGCAGTTCGCGGAAATTGCCAAACAGTTGGAACGGCATTACCATGACATGCAGGACGTGGAGTTCACCGTGGAAAGGGGTAAACTGTGGATGCTCCAGACCCGCAACGGTAAACGTACCGGCCAGGCCGCCCTCAAAATTGCCGTGGATATGCTGGAGCAGGGGTTGCTGAAGGACCATCGGGAGGCCCTTCTGCAAGTCGAAAATGCGGGGGATATAGAGCAGGTTTTGCATCCTCAGTTCGACGAGAAGGCCCGTCCCCAAGCTATCGCCAAAGGAGTCAATGCCTCTCCCGGAGCGGGAGTGGGACGGGCAGTCTTCAGCGCCGATGAGGCGGCGCGGCGGGGGGGGCGGGAGAAAA
>DTZQ01000369.1 GCA_012961305.1 Armatimonadota bacterium
CCCGCGTGCGGAGGGATAGAGGGGGGGCATCCTCCCCCCGCGTGCGGAGGGATAGAGGGGGGGCATCCTCCCCCCGCGTGCGGGGGGATAGAGGGGGGCATCCTGCATCGAGGTGGCGGAGCGGTGGCCTTTTCGCCTTTCGATTTTCCCGCTTCACCAGCGCCGATATTTGTAGGGGTTAAAGTCCAGGCTGCGGCGGGCATAGGGAGAGGTGGGCTGACCGACGGTGGGCGCAGAGGCTAACAGGTCAGGGTGGGCGGTGCCGGCTCGGAGCAGGACGGAGAGCAGGCGCAGGGTTTTGGCGACTGGGCGGCTGTCGGTGAAGTCAGCAGGGGTGAGGCTGCACCATATCACTTCCCCCTGGCCGAGGCGCCGCCAGGCCACAACGGCCGGGACGGTGTGCACCACGTCCGCCGCTGGATTCTGCAGCACGGGGACGGGCCTGACCTGCCGCCAGAAAAAGTCGCCCGGCGCCACCCCGAGGTGGGCCAACTCCGGCGGAACTTGGACTTTGAAGACCTCTTCTTCCGCGATGGAGCCTCCGAACAGGGCCGAGATGAGTTCCCCTCGCCAGTGGCCAGCAATGAGAACCCGCCCACCCCGCTGGGCAAACCTCTGCAGTTCCTCCGGCTCGCCCACCCCATCGGGCCCGAGGAGCAGGACGCGACTCTCAGGTTCCTCCGGGACAGCGAGCATCTGCGCCAACGCCACAGTCGCCCGCCCCCCGCGCAAAATGACCCCCTCCGTCGTCGAGGCGGGAGGGACGGTAGTCAGGTAAGTGAGCAAGCGGTGTATCAGCAGGGTCGGAACCGGGTCGCGACCGTAGCGGCCAGTTACATCCAACTGACAGAAAACGATGCGCCCCCGACCTATTCGCCACTCCAGCAGAGGGGCCAAATACAGGTCAAAATCGGCGTCCACCAGCACGGTGAAGTTCCCGCGCTGTGGCTTCTCCGGGGCGAAGGAACAGACCACGCCCCGATTGCCCCAGCGCACGAACTCCTCGCCCCAGGAAAGGTCTTCCCGGGAGTAGCGCGGATACGGCTCCGTCAAATCGCTCTGGCCACGCCAGTGGCGCAGGTCGGCGTTGGTGAGGCCGCGCAGCACAGGGTGCATTGGCGCGCGGATGAAGGCCGCGCGGGCATTAGGGTCGTCCAGGGGCAGGTCCGCCAACTGAGTGCCTGTCTGCTCGAACACCAGCACGTTCAGTCCGGCCCTGACGCGCTCCCTGAGGTTCCAGGCTCGTAATTGCTGGCGAGCCGCCTCGGTGAGGCTTTCCCGCCCGATGACCAACAAACGAGTATCTGACTCCAACTGCGCGGTCGCAGCGAGGCCTGCCTTGCGCAGCACTGCCTCCGTCCGGCCCACGCTGTCCAGTAGCGCGATTTTACCCGTTATTTTGGGTGGTTGCAGGCGCGGCCAGCACTCCCAAGCGAAGGTGTCGGTGGGAAGTTGCCGCCCACTCGCTTGCACGGACAGGGTCAGCGTTCCCTCCGTGCGTTCCGTGACCGTGGGCGTGGTAAAACGGACGGGCACGAACTTCACTTCGCCCACTTCAACCCGGACGCGGAACGGTTGAACGTGCACCCGGCGCGGGCCCAGGGTCACTTCCACCCCTCCGCTGAACTCCACCGGCTTCGGGGTGTCGTTGATGAGCACCACCGATTTCTCCACCGTTTCCCCGACAAAAAAAGCGTGTTCCTTCCCCACGAAGTCGGCCTGCGGCCCTGCGATGTAGGCCAGCAGCGGTGCGTTGTCCACTCGGGCCACCCGGCCCAAACGGGTAAAGCCGACGCGCCGCTGGTAAGTGACGGTCTCCTGCTCCAGATGCAGGCCGAAATTGCGCGGGTCAGTGGGCGGCAGGTGGACGGTGGTTGGCTCGTAGCGGAAGCAGTCGCGCCATTCAACGTGCTGGCAGTAACCCGACAGGTCGTAGGTGCGCCAGGAGCGCAACGTCCAGCGGGCGAACAACGCTTTCTGCTCGTCGTAGTTCAGCGAGCGTTTCATGGCCCCCATGCGGTCGCCGGAGCCGGGGTTCATCAAGCGCACCTCCTCCTCCGTCAAGTTGGCGTACACCCGGTCGCCCACGTAGGCGGCGAAGTATTCGGGCGTCAACTGTTCAGAGGCATACACCTGCGCCAGGGAGCCGACCCGCTCGCGGTAGTTGCTCAGCAGGCAGGGGAAGCCCGTCTCCACCGGCATCAGCGGCTTAAACCGCGTCCGGGCCCAGGCCGAGGGCCACTCTTCCCGCTCCTGCAGCGGGATGCCGAAACCCAAGTAGGCCATGACCGTTAGGACCTGCCCGTAATTGCCCGCGGCGTGGTGAAACACGGGGCGGGAGGAGTCAAGGGCAGTGAGCACCCGCTCGGAGAAGTCCATCCAGGCGTGAACGTCGCGCTTCTCCGGCAGCGTGCGGGGGTCGAAACTCCCGTCCAGCAAATCCGGGCGGATGTCGCCGACGTGAGCGCCGTGGTTGAAGTTGAGGAACCACATCGCGACGCAGGCGTGGTTGCCGTAGCGGTGAACGAAATCGGCCACCCGTTGGCGGTAGAGTTCAGCCACCACCGGTCGGCGAAAGTCGTACACCAGGGCGCGATTGGAGGGCAGGTGGGCGAGGATGAGGAAGCCCATCTCGTCGGCTAAGTCGTAATAGAGTTCCCGCCATTGGGAACCCCGGCCCGAACTCCAGCCCCGACTGTACTCCCGCACCGCGTTGACGTGCACCGCCTTCATCTGCCCAATCCATTCGCGAATGGCCTCCTCCACCACGTTGAAATGGAAACGGCCAAAGGGCGGTGCAGCCTGACCGCGCAGGTGGAACTTCTGGCCGTTGAGGTAAAAATCGCCGCCCCGGATTTCCAATTGGCGGTAGCCGAAACGGATGGGATACAACTCGTCCAGACACTCGCCGTGCCGCTCCAGCGCAACCTGAGCCAGATAGAGCCGGGGCACGTCGGGATGCCAAGGTTGCAGGAAGGAGGTGTCAAAGACCAGGCGCGTCATCCCCTCCTGGGCCTGACTCCTTCCCTGGCCGATTGGCCGACCTTCCAAGTCGAAGAGAGAAACGACCAGTTCCGCGTCGGGCGGGGTTTCCGTGAGTTCGGCGACCACCTCCATTTTACGTTGGGTCACCAGCGGATGTAAGTCCACCCATTGCACGTTCGCTCCGGCGGGGCGGCGCTCGAGCCACACGTCCTCATCCAGGCCCCGTATCACGCTCCCGAAGGACAGCGCTTGCACCCGCACCTGCAAAAGATTGCGGCCCGGGCGCACGAGGGGCGAAACCTCGAACCTGCAGCGCTGAAACTCCAGGGCGCGTCCCAGATAACGCCCATTGAGGAACACTTCGCCGATGGCCCGCACGCTGTCCAGGCCGAGCATGATTCGCTGGCCGTGCCAGTCGGAAGGGAGCACGAATTCGCGTTCGTACCACGCGGCCATAACCTCGCGCAGAGGAACGTTGTCTATCTCCCGAACGGCTTGCCCCTCCGCATTGCGCACCTGAAAGGCGCCGGAGGGAAACCAAGACCCCGGAACGCGGAGGTAGTGCCAAGTCCGCGCTCCCACCGGACGAAATCGCCAGAGGCCGTTCAGCGCTACGCGCTCGCGGGTGCGCGAACCGATGCGTCCCCCTCGCTGGTTTGCCCGTCGCCACTCACGAAGTGGCGGGCCGGGCGGCAGTTCCCAGTTCACGAAGGCCGGCCGAGGCGGGCGCGGTTCGGGAGGCGGCGGTTGAGGGGCGGTCGGTTGCCCTTCCCTGCCCACCAGGTTGGGAAACAAGGGACGGCCCCGCCGGCCCTTTTCGTAGGCCTCAGCGATTTCCTCCGCGGACAGGGGACGGTCGAAAATGGCGAACTCATCAATGGCCGCTCGCGCCGGGTTGACGCCTCCCACCCCAGCCCCAAGGCCGAACACCGGCGCGCAGGGACGATAGGAGGGTATTTCCTGCGAGCCGACCCGCTGGCCGTCCAGGTAGGTGGCCCGCTGTTTCGTGTGGAGCGCGTCGAAAGTCACGGCCAAATGGTGCCACTCGCCGGGCTTCCAATCTTTGATGCGGCCAGTGCTGCCGTAGATGAAGCGAGCGTCCTCCTTAATCCAGCCGAAGGTGATGTAGTCCTGGGTGGTGTACTTGTAGACCAGGCCCCAATCCTGACAACTGAAGAACACGGTGTACAGGTCCGTGCGGCTGCCCTCCCAGGTGGGCTGCACCCACATCATGATAGTACCCCGCAGCGGATTGAAATTGCCCGCCACCGGATACTGGAGCAATGATTGGAACATGAGGGCGCGACCGACCTGACCCTCGACGAGGCGCGGGTCTGGCCCCAACAGGAAGCGAACATTCGCCTCGTACAAAATGGCGTCAGGAGCAGCCGCCGTGGGTGTGCCCTCCCCCCGGCTGAAATCCGCCTTGGCCGAGCGGTCGAAAGTACAGTAGAACGTTGGTTGGGGCAGGGCGAAAGCCGGCGGAGAGCCGACCGGCAGGGCTAAGAGAGCGATTATTGGGTGCCAACGAATCATGGCCATTCCTTGCATTTACTCTCATGGCAAATGAGCCAAAGAGCGCCGCATGAATAACATCCTAACGTCTCAAAACCGGAAGCAACCGTTGCTCAACTTCCTCAAGAAGTATCCTCATAGTTTGTTCCTTCTATGGGTTTGGTGAGGTTATTTGGTGGACTCGGCGTTTAGCCTAACTTAGGTTTAGCATGTTTTGCAACCAAAGTCAAGCGAGTTATTTACGTTTCGCGGGCGGGGAGCAGCAGGCTCCGTTCGCGGGAGCGGGTCTCGCCAATGGCCGTAACCCGAATGGCCGGATGGTCCTTCACCGGACATTCGTGTTCGCATATCCCGCAGCCGATGCACCGCTCCGGGTCCACATAGGGCCGGTTCAATTTGACCTTCTTGCCCCACCGATTGACGATTTCCACCTCCCGATGGAAAATCGCCTTGGGCGAGACCGGACAGACCTCTTCGCACACCACGCAAGGCGTATCCATCGCCCAGGGCAGGCACCTTCCCCGGTCGTAAAAGGCCGTGCCCACCTTGACGGGGCCCTCCGGGGCGAACTCGCCCAGGCCCAACTTCTGCTCCAAAGGGAGGCGTTGGATGGCTCCCGTCGGGCACACGTGCCCGCAGAGGGTACAGTTGAGTTCGCAATAGCCCATCCGCATGTTCAGGATAGGCGTCCACAGGCCCTCAATTCCCGCCTCGAACAGGGCCGGCTGTAAAACGTTGGTCGGGCAGACCCGAATGCACTGCTCGCACTTGATACACCGGGCCAAAAACTCCGGCTCGGCTACGGAACCCGGAGGGCGGATAACCTCCTTCTTAAAGTTCTTGCCCACATCGCCACTGATGCGGGCGAAGGGGTAGCACAGCGCTCCCAGCAGGCCGGCGAAAACCAATCGCCGGCGGTTCCAGTCGGGGTTGGTCACCTCGTGGCCCAGCGGCGGCAGGAAACGGAAACTCAACGCTCCCTGGGGACAGTCCTCCAAGCAGTTGAAACACACCACACATTCCGACTTGCGCAGGTTCGCCTGGGGGTCAGCCGCTCCCTCGCAGGTTTGCAGGCAGAGCCCGCAATCCGTGCACTGGTCGGGGTCGCGTTCAATCCGCCACAGGGAGAACCTGGCCAGCACCCCCAGCAGAGCCCCCAAGGGACACAGCACCCGACAGAAGAACCGAGGAAGGGCCAAATTCAGGCCCAGGAAAAGCACTAACAGAAATCCCACCAGCCAGGCGAACTGATGCTCGTGCGGACGAACATAAACCGCCTCGGTAGCCAGGTTCACCGTGGGCAGCACGGCCACGGTGAAGGAGCGGTAAACGGTCGGGATGGGGTCCAGCAGTCCGCTCTGCAGAGTTCCCATTACCGCCGCTGCCAAAATGAAAAGGAGAAGGTAGTACTTGACTGCGTACATCCCCCGATAGCGGTTGCTTTCGATGCGCTCCCGCACCGTCCGGCGGTTGAACAGCCAACCGACGAACTGATGCACAGCCCCAAAAGGGCAAATCCAGTTGCAGAAGAAACGCCCCAGCAGCAGCGTGGGAAGGATAATCACCAGCGACCAGAGCAACCCCCGGTAGAGGGCGCGGGTGGTGATGGTGGTGGCCACGGCCACCAAGGGGTCCATTTCCAGGAAGAGGGACACCGGATAGCCCTTCAAATAGCCGAACTGAGTTACGAACAGGAAAAACAGAAACAGCCCCAGGAAAAACGCCTGGAAGGCCACTCGTACCTTAGTAATGCGCATCGTGGATTAGACCTGCAACTCCCGCCAGTTCAATTCCTGCCAGTTCTTGTTGCCCAAACCCCGCTGATGGGCCCGCTGGAGGTAATCCAACTGCTCTGGGTCCCGGCCCAACAGGGTGTAGCCATAGGCGTCCACCGCCACCATGTCCACACCGCAAATGATGGTGTTCCCCGGCTTCACGTCGCTCAGGCGGCCTCCCGTCGGGCCGTTGGTCATGAGGATGCGCATCGCATCCAGGATGACCAGGGTGGGCTTTATCATGTGCGGGAAGTCGGAAATAACCCCGTGAATCTGCTGATGGAACTGGTTCCGCCGCCCGCCCAACAGGCCATACCAGTTTTTCATGGTCAGAGAAGCACTGCACAAATTGTGGTCCTTACAGGTGGCGATGCCGATGACTTTGGTGGCCCGCGCAAAGGGTCGGTAGAACATGGGCCAAACGTCCAACACTTCGCCGTTAATGGCCAGAGGCTCAAAAGCACTGGGCTGAGGCAACATCACCGTCGCGCCCACCTCCTCCGCCGCCCGTTTAATGCCCGTTTTGAAGAAGCAGCCCTCCGGCTGGTTGATGGGATTGTCGGCCACAATGACCTGCCGCGCTCCCGCCTCGAAACAGAGACGGGCAACAGCGCGGAGCACCTCTGGACTCGTCGTCGCCCCCAGGGCCGGAGGACGGTCGAAGGCCACATTGGGCTTGAGTACCACCACCTCGCCCTTCTGAACGAACTTGCCCATGCCGCCCAGCGCGTCCAAGGCCCCGCGCACCATTCGCTCCACTTCCTGCCCGTGGACAATGGCCATCTGCACGTCCGTGGGGCCCAATTCCACCTGGTACGAAGGCAGGGTTTTCGTCCGGGCACCTCGTGCGTCGCGGAAATATTCCTTCGCACTGCGCGTATCGTGCAGGAGCAAAGCCCCAGCCGTCACCCCCGCCAGGGCCAAACCCGTGCTCCCCACGCGCTTGAGGAACTCGCGTCGTTCTATTCTCTCCTCGGACATAAGCCATCCTCCCTCGCAAGCGTTCGGCCATCAGTGGTCAGCCTTTGACCCCGAAAAATCGTCAATAGGCCGAGGGGTCAATTGACCTAATAACCCATTGACGCCTTACTCAACGGGCACCGCCGGTCGTACGCACTGCCGTTAGCAGGGTGAGGGCCAACTCCTCTGCCGCGGCCGGGTCTGGGGCGCAGTACACCCCTCCCACCCAGCGGTCATACTGCCAGACCACATCGTAAGCCCCTCCCGGTTCTCCGACCAGCAGGGGAACTCCCTGCTCCCGCCGCTGGGTCACCCTGCTTCCGCTGCTCTCCAAGAATTGGGCATATTTCTGCCAGACCCGTTCCGCTGCCGCGGGAGTTTCCTGCCGGGAAAGGAAGGCGGTGAGTTTCTGCTCCCCGCGCTGATATTGGGCCGAGTAAGTTTCGGTGAGGAACTCCTGGTACAGCGCGTTCCGCTTGGCGTACTGGATGGAATCGGGAATCAACCCCCCCTTCGGCCAGCAGGTCAAGCCCCACAGGAAAGTATCGTCGGGTGGTAGTTGGGCGTCCACCTGTTGGGCCAGGCTTTGCGCCGCCTCCTCCAGGGCAGGGTCGTCCTTTGCCGCCAGGATTTGCACATAATACCTTCCCTTCCAGAAGAAGTAACTGCCCTGCACGGTGTATCCCTCCCGGCCGAACTTCACCGGCGTCAGGCCCGGCGAACGTTCGGCGGAGAAAATCCCAAAAGCGTTCGCTGGCTCGCCCAGGTCAAAGACGTACACGTCCAGGAAGCGGTTGGGGTCCCGCTCGTCGGTGAAACTGAGACTTTCCAGCCCGACGACGTCGTATTCCAGGTACTTCTCCGCCCGACCGTCAATTTTCTCGTACAGGTTGGCGGCGGTGAAACGCTCCACTTCGCCTGCGGGCTTCCACTGAGGCACGTGAAGGGAAGAGAGGAAACTAACCTCTTGGCCTGTTGGCCTGTCTTCCGCGCCCACAGGCTGGGAGCCTACGGGTGATGTCGGCACAACCCTTGCGCTGCCGGATGTACCCTTAAGGGCCGCCGCTTCCAAAGCAAACAGGCGGGGATTGTACCCGCCCCACAGTTTTCCCACCGGATACACCCCCCGCACGTACACGGCTAAAGCGATGAGAGGTAGCAGCAAGAGCAACCCCCCGCCAAGCACCTTCTCCCGACGGGACACCTCCCGCACGAACTTTTTCCTTCTCCGTTTGGACTTGGCTGTTGGTGTCGCCATGGCTTTACCCTCCTCCTGCATCTAAAGGCCGAATGCCCATCCCGTTTTATTGTACCAAACCTGAGGGAAAAATGCAAGGGTTTACTCCCAAGGCTTTCCGAAGATTCCCTTTTGTGCAGTTAATAGGCAGGGACCTGAGGAAAAGGTGACCGGCCCTACCTTACTACCTGACTGGTAGCGAATAGGAGAAAAAATTCGCGGCTGGTTCTGGACAAAGTCCCGACTTTGTGATAAAACGTAACTACTCAGCCGGTCGCTGGGGGTTGAGTTTTGGAGGGAAATGTGGTAAAAGAATTCAAAGGCGAAACCTAAAAACCATGCCGACGGAAAGGAAGAACTTAACAATGAGATGCGACATCACCAGAGAGGAAATAGAAATCTGCCGGGAGAAAATCATGGCTGGGTCCCTCGGTCAGTGGTTGGGCTTCAGCCTGGCCTTGGGGCTGGGCCTTTTTTGCCTTCCCCAGAGCGAAGCCCCGCAGCCGGCCACTTCCGCTTACAATTTGGCCCCCAATCCCTCCTTTGAAGGGGGTTCCCCCCGGGCCCAACTCCTCTATCAGCAAGCCTTTCCCGTTTTCGACTGGGAGCCAGCCTGGTCGGTAGGGGAGTACCGCTGGGAGGAAGGAGAAGCCTGGGAGGGGGAACGCTCCTTGGCCCTGTTGGGCACGGTAAAGGAGGATGGCACTTGGGCGCAAGGGGGATGGGTCACACGCTTTGGCTTTCCCGCCTTTCCCGCTTACACCTACACCTTTTCCGGCTGGGTGAAGACGGAGCAGGCCAGCGGGCACACCCATTTGGTGATTGGCTGGTTTGGACCTCAAGGGTGGGTTAGCAACACCGACAACGGTTTTTTTCTGGGTGGGGATAGGGAGTGGGTGCGCTTGTCGGTGAGGGGGCGGCCGCCGGAGGGGGCCACCTATGGGCGGTTGTACTTTCGCTCTGACGGGAACTGGGGGGGAGCGTGGTTTGACGGGGCCAAGTTGCAGTTGGGGGAGGGGCCGGGAGAGATAGCGGTGCCCAATGGGAGTTTTGAGGTGGTAGGAGAGAAGGGGATAGAAGGGTGGGAGACCTGGCCGGAAGAGGGCTGGGGGGAAGTGGTGGAAGGGACGGAGATGGCCTATGAAGGGGAGCGGTGTGTGGGCTTAGGAGAGGTGGTGGGAAGGATAGGATGGGTGAGTGAGCGCTTTCATGTGTCTGGGGGAGGGGCCTGGGAGTACGAGGTAGGAGTAAGGGTGAACGGGAAGGAAGTGAAAGAAGGACAAGTGCGGATAGGGATAAAGTGGGAAGGAGAGGAAGAAGGGTTAGAGGTGAGTGAGGGTTTAGAAGTAGGAGGGAAGGGCTGGCAGGAAGTAAGGCATCGGACGGGGGTGCCGGAGGGGGTAGAG
>DTZQ01000370.1 GCA_012961305.1 Armatimonadota bacterium
CGGCGGCCCTGGTCGTCGTCCGGGTGGGAAAGGGGGAATTGGTCTACGGTGGGGCGGCCTTCGCCTTTGCCCAGGGGACTCGCCCGCTGGCAGAGGCCATCCTGGTGTACCTGTTGGGGGAGGAGAACCTGCCCCTGTTGGGTTTAGAGGAAGCCGTCCGTACGCCCGTGGAGCCGGCTCCCTGTTTCCCAACCCCGCTGGCAGGGAGGATTAGGGAGGGGGGGACTGCCGTCGGCATATTTCGCGAACCGGGCTTCCCCCGGCGGGGTCTGCCGGAGGCGGTAACTCCGGAGTTCCTGGCCCAGGCCCTGCGGGCGGGCGGGCAGGAGGTCGAGTTCCTTCGGGCAGATGACTTAGCCGACCCTGCCCGGCTGAACCCGCAGCGGGTACGGGCTTTGGTGCTGAGTTACGGGGAGGCCGTGCCGGTCGAGGCCCTGCCGAACCTGAAACGCTACCTGGCGGCTGGGGGCGGACTCGTCTGTCCGGCCGGGGTGCCTCTGTCCCATCCCTGTCTGCGGCGGGACGGGCGCTGGGTGGAAGTGGCGGCCCCTCGCTCAGATTCGCCGAACGCGCTGTCTGAGGGCATTGCTTACCTGCTGTTCAAACACCTGCTCCCGCTGGGCAAGGCTTACCGGGCCCAAAAGCCGCCGGTGCGGGCAGTGGTGCTGGATGCGGCGCAGTTGCCCCACCTGCCGGCGGAATGGCCCCTCGAGGGCGGGCAGTTTGGCTTCATCCTCCGCGAGGAAGGGGCCCAGTCGCAGGTACGGCCTTTGGTGGCCGCGTTGGCCGCCGACGGCGATGTGGTGGCCCTGCCGCTGATGTTCGCTCCCCGACTGTCGCCCTACCCGGCCGGACGGCTAATCGCCCTGGGTTTCGCGGGGAAGGGCCATCCGTGGAACCCCCAGGCCTGGCCCCACGCCGCTGCCGCCGTACGGGACATCGTGGCTTTGGCCCTGCGGCGGGACGACCTGGTGCTCACCGACGTCATGAGCGACCAGCCGCTCTACCGGCCGGGCGAAACGGTGCACCTGACCGCCCAAGTGCAGAGCGCCCAACCGGGGAAAATCATTGTGCGGCTGCTCCTGCGGGAGCGGGATAGCGACCGGGTCGTCCAGCGGGCGGAGCAGCAGGCCGTCCTTTCCCCGCCGGAACCGACCGAGGTCGCTTTTGTTTGGCAACTGCCGGAACGCCCGGCCTGGGCCTATGAAGCGGTGGTGAGCGCGGAACGAGGGGAGGGGGAAGTGCCGCCGGCGGTGGAGCGGACGCTGTTCCTGGTCTGGAACGGGGAAATCGCCCAGAGGGCCCCAGAGTTTGCCCTGGGGGAGGATGGAGTGGCCCGGCTGGATGGGAAGCCGGTGTGGCTCAGTGGGTTTAACCTCTACACCAACGACGCGCGGGGCATCGGGGCCTTCTTCGACAGTGAACGCCGCTTGGGTAAACATCCGCTCCCAGAGGTCTGGGACCGCGATTTGAGTTTGCTCCATTTGTTCGGGGGCAATGCCATCCGTCAACACTATTACGAGCGGATTCTGAACGCTGCTGTGCTGGGGGGGGAGGGGCCGGACGATTGGCCGGTGCGGGTGCTGGACGCGGTGCATCTGTTGTTGGCCTACCACCGGGTCGTGGCCTTCGCCGACCCCTTCACTTTCAGCCCCGTCCACTACTGGCGCCGGAGGTTGGGGGAGGGCGACCCCTACACCGACGAGAAATGGCTGGGGGAGGAAATGGCCTACTATGAGGCCTTGGCCCGTCACTGTGCACCTTTCCGCAATATCGCCTGGGAACTCATCAACGAGGCCGAAGGCTATGGCCGCAACGCTGCCACATCGGAGGAGCGACGGCGGGTCGCGGAGGTGGTCGCTCGTTGGGCACGGCAGGCGCGGGAGAAATTAGCCGCGGGCGGGTTCCGCTTCGTCGGTTTGGGGCAGACCTTCGCCACCAACTCGCCCCTGTGGAACCTGCGGGGGAACCTGCGCTGCTTAGACTGGAGCAACATCCACTGTTACGGGGCGCTGGACGCCCGCGCCAGTCGGTGGTGCGTGCCTTTGGGCCTGAACTTCGGTCGGCCCTGCCTCATCGGGGAGGCAGGTATGCCTAACGCGGGCAGCAGTGCGGCGGCTTTCCTCGGCCAGTGGGCTGACTACTACGACCGCCTGCTCCACTTCGCCTTAGGGGAACGGGCCTTGGGTTTCACCAACTTCTACCTCAACAATCCCTTGACCGGCACGGACAACCCCGAATGGGGCCTGCTGCGGCACGATGGAACGGAGAAGGAAATAGCCCGCCTCTGGAAACGCTGGAACTTCCTGTTGCGGCACCTGCCTCCAGAGGAGTACTTGCCCCCGACCGTCGGCCTTTTCGTCAGCGCGGAGGCAGCCCTGGACGACCCGCGCCTCTTAGACCGCCTCGCTGAACCCTACTTGCAGTTGCTGGAACAGGGCATTCCTCCCCTCATCCTCAGCGAATACGACCTTTTGGAGTCCAGAAGCGCGGCTTCTGGGGTCCAAACCCTGGAAGTGCTGCTGGTGACGCCGGAGCAGAAGCAGTACGTGCCGGCCGGTTTTCAAACCCTGGCCAGAAGTGTGGCTTCTGGAGTCCAAACTCCGACTGACTTTGCCTTTGCGCAGAAGCCGGCGCGGTACGTGTATCCGCTGCGCAAGCGGGACGGGGGCCTGACGGTGGTGCTGGTGGGAGGGACGGGAGAGCCAGGCGACCTACAGTTTCGCGGGCATCGGATAGACCTCCGGGTGCCGCCGAAACGCTGTGCGGTGGTGGACTTTCTGGCCGATGGACGGCCACGGCTGGTGGAAGCCTATGGGGAAGTGACCTACGACGGGCAGCCGTTGGTGCGGGCGCCGGCTGAGTTGGGCTACGTTCTGGTGGCCGATGGCGAGTCACTGGTAGAGGGGACGGCTACCGTGTGGAGCGATGACCCGGCGGCGGTGCAGGCGTCCTGTCCGCCGCGCCATCCCTTGCGCGAACTGGCGGGCGCCATGCTGCTTGCGGCACCGGAACTGCGGGAAGCGGCGGAGGCCCTGCGGAGGGCTTTGCAGGAGCGAGGCTTGTCGGTAGGAGCGGTGCGGGTGACCAGGGAAGCCTCACCTTTTGCGGCGCCGGCTCTCCTTTTGGCCCCAGTCGGCCATCCCCTGGCCCAGCGAGAATTGGCACGCCGCGAGGGTCTGGGAGTTACAATGGAAGGGATTCCCACCTTCCACTGGGGCCCGGCCCGTCTGCAAGCACCCTGGACGGGGGCCATTTTGACCCGGTGGGTGAATGGCCGTCCCCTGGTGCTGCTGACCGGCCTTACCCCTGGGGCGGTGAACATTGCCCTCCACAAGTTCAGCCGTCTGCGCCGTCTGAGTTCCTATTTTACGGCTCCTTTTGCCCCTGAACTGCCCCTTTCCGCGGGGGAAGTTTACCGCCGGGGTGCGGAGGCAATTGGGCAACGGGGCTAATCATCGGAGGTGAACTGGTGAAAACCTGCCAGGTCGTAGATTGGGGACGGATGGAATACGGAGAGGCCCTTCGTCGGCAGGAGGAACTGGTGGAGCGTCGGCGGCAGGGTGAGGACAGGGACATATTGGTTCTGGTGGAGCACGACCCGGTCATCACTTTGGGGCGACGGGGCACCTGGGCGGACATTTTGGCGGACGGAAAATTGCTGGCTCGGGAAGGAATTGCCGTGTACGAAACGAATCGGGGGGGAGAGGTAACCTATCACGGACCGGGGCAACTGGTCGGCTATCCGATTCTCGACGTGCCCGGTCGGCGGGGCGGGGGTATGGCCGACACCGCCGCCTACGTCTGTTCCCTCGAACAGGTCCTGATCGACGTGCTCGCCGGGCTTGGCCTTGC
>DTZQ01000371.1 GCA_012961305.1 Armatimonadota bacterium
CTTCACTTCCCCCCGCACGCGGGGGGAATGAGTTGGCGCAAGCCGGTACTAACGTCCAGACTCTCCGGTGACCAAGGCGCCGGGAGTAACCCGTTCGGGAGCATAACCGCCACCGGGCACGTAACGCCGACCACCTTTAAGCAGCAATACCTGGTCGAGTTTTACCCCGTCCTCGCGGTTCTTGAAAACTATGGTCGTTTCCCCCTGTTTGAAGGCAAAGGGCACCTTGAGTTCTACCCAATGCCAAGTTTTGTAAGTTCCATCCTCCCCCAACACCGCCGGGGGGCGTCCTCCGGCTACCACGAAGAACGAGTTGCCACAGCCGTCCATCCACCACACCCGTGCCCACAGCCGATAGGTGCCCTCCTCCGGGATATTTACCCGAAACACCACCTCGCCGGGCAAGTTCTCATGGCGGTCGCCGTTGGCTTTGTCGGGGATTTCCAAGTAACCTTTGCCCGAATTGGCCCGGCGCCATTTGTCCTTGTAAGTGCTCAAAACCCGCTCGATGGGTTTGGAGAACCGATGCGCGTTTTCGGCCTCAAATACTACCTTCACCAGGCGCGCGGCTTCCGCAGGCACACCCCGCCCATATTTACCCCCCCAAAACAAGGCCCCACCCACCAGGGCCAAAACCCCTATAACTGATGCTATCCCGCTAAATCGCATTTTCCTCTCCTTGTAGTAGATGTTCAGCCATCCACCGGCTTAGCGCTGGGGGCGTAAAAGCGTAAAACGTAAAGCATAATTTGCGTTTTACGTTTCACGTTTTTACGGATTACGTCAAATGGTCTCAATGTCCAAACGTTCCGTTTCCAATTCCGGCAGCGGTGGCCCTTCTTCCTCGGGAGGAAGCGGTTCCTCTGCCGGTGGAGGGGCAATTTCCTCTTTTCCTGCCAGTCGCTCCACCCTCGCAATCAGGGCTAACAGCAGGGTCAACACCAATCCTGTACCCCGCACCAGGATTGTGCCAAACAAACTGAACACCGCCACGCTCACCAAACTGCCCCAGAGTCCCAACGATAAACCGCGATAGTAGGGTTCCCGCGCTGCCTCTAACCGTCGGGCCCGTCGAAGGAAATCGAAGAGCACATACAGCCAAGCCCACAGGCCCAGGAAACCCATCTGTGCTGTTATTATTAGATACAAATTGTAGGTGTCTGGTTCCATTTTTTCGGGATTGGGCAGGAAATAATAATATTGCCCAATGGTATGCTGGTAATTTTCTCCCGCGCCGACGCCGAACAGTGCGTGGCCATCGGCTAACAAGTTGTAAGTAGCCGCCCACTCCAAGTAGCGTTTGGTGACTTCGCCCGCCTGGTCGTAGAAATCCACGGAGTCCACCAGATAGTCCAACTGCCGCGCAGACATGAAGGGCACCCAGAGAACCGCGACCACTACCACCGCCAGCGCGGTGAACAGCAACGTCCGCCAACCTTCCCGGGCCGCCATGAGCAACAGAGCCGCGCCCACGGCCACCAAAGCCCCCAACGACAGCAGCGGGTACAGGGCCAGTCCCACCGGCACCGCCCAAGCCACTTTGCGCCCGAGGGTTGGGGCCTTCAACAGAAAGCCCAAAAACAGTGGCAGCACCAGGGCCAACAGGCCGCAGAAGGCCGTGCGGCTCATAAACGTCGCCCGTACCCAGAGGGGGTTCTCCCGCTCCAGGGGAGCAGCATAAATGTGCACCCAGTAGTCACGCAGCCCGAAGGCCAGCACCAGCAGGCTCACCCCCAGCAGCCAAACCACTGTGCGGCGAACCTCTGTTTCCCTGCGCAGCAGGTTAACCGCCAGCCAGTAACCAGCAAAAAAGTAGAGGGCCAACTGGGCCGTTTCGGTGAGCCAATTTCGCATCGACTCGGCCCCCAACACCGACAGCCCTGCCGCCAACAGGAAAGCCCAGAGGCACAACGGCGGCCAGGCCACCCAATCTACCCGCTGGCGGTTCTTCAGGGTCAACAGAACGGCTATGGCGAACAGCACCGCCACAAGCACGTCGGCCGGGGCAACAAAGGGGAACTGATGCAGTTTATGGGCCACTTCGTCCAGCACCCCGCGGGTGATGAACACCACCGGCCCTTTCCCCGCCAAACCGCTCTCTAAAAAATCCGCCGTAGTGGCCGTGCCCAGAGGAGCCACTACTACCCAATGGCCGTTGTAGCGAGTCACCGCATATTGGGTAACCATGCCGGTCACGGCCAAGAGCAACCACAGCCAGAAGAGCACTTTTTGCCACCGAGCCAACTCGTTCACGCTTTAACCGCCTCCCCAAAAGGTCATCGCGCTGAAAGCCATTAGCAACAGGGCCATGACCCCTGCCAGCCCGCGGGAGGCCGGAGCCTCCGGCGCAATTAAGGTCGCCCCGAAGAAAAAAACGCCGTAGTGGGCAAGTTGCCACAGCGCGCTCAGAGTATAGGGCATCTGATTGGTCACCAAATCAAGTTCGGGCAGGGCGAAAATCAAACGGTAGAGGACAATCCCCCCACAGGCTGCGATAAGCAGGGGAGCCACTGCCGCCGCCGCCGCGGGCGGAGGTAACCCCTCCCGCCGTCCGACGAACCACCGCAGCAGCCCCAAGGCCAGCACAGCCACCAGCGGCCAGGAGAACGGTAACAAGGGCTGAAACACCTCGGCAGCGCCAACTGTCCAGGCATCCACCTGCTCGCTGTAGTCCAGCACCGGCCACAAAAGCAGCGCACCGGCTAAGCCACTCAGCAGCCCCCGAACCGTGGGATTCGCCCTCCCCCAGGCACCGGTCACCCCCAGCAGTACTACGGTGGCTCCTATCAACGGCCAGAGTTTCGCTTCCACGTAAGGTTCCGTAGTGCGGATGACCAGAACACCGCAAGCCACCAAAGCCGCCCCAATGAGGCAGTCCAAGACATACACCCAAGGAATGCGTCCGCCGTTTTCACTCATGACTCCCTGCTCCCCGTTCCTATTTGGGTAACTGTTCACCTTATCATCAGATTCACCCTCGAAGCGCAAAGAGCAAGTAGGGGTTAGGTTAGTATTGACACTCTCCCCGATGAATCGGGGGAGATTCTCGCTTCAGCGAGCGATGCTTGCCGTGGCAAGTCTGACTCCCTCTCCAC
>DTZQ01000372.1 GCA_012961305.1 Armatimonadota bacterium
CCTACCCAAGATGGAAATCTGGGGCTACCGTTCCCAAGGTTGGTTTGGTAAAGGTGGCCCCGAGTTTGAACTCCGAGCGAGAAGGCTCGGCGGTTCAGGCCTTTACATTTTCCCCTAACACTCAACCGGGAGACTATCAGTGCCGATGGCTCTACTAAAGGAAACAACCGCTGGGCAAAGATAGTTCCAGAATCCGGGAGCAAGGCGAAAGGGGCTTGATTTATCGGGCGCGAGGTGGTACAATCAGGAGAGGCGTGCAACAAGGAGGTCAAAATCATGGCTAACGATGCTCAGCCGAGGGACACGGTGTTCACGGTGGCCGGCGTGTCGCTGAGGCCACAGGTTTTCTTTTCCTCCCTCCTTACAGCCCTGGTCGTTCTCCAGACCGGGGCCCTAAGTGAGGCTGAGGTCTCGAAGAACCTGCTGCGGAATCCTTCGTTCGAAGAGGGGGTGGACGAGCAGGGGATACCGGCCGGCTGGCGGCTGTACGGCGGCCAGGGCCGGGAACAACTTCTGCGGCTGGTGGAGGTCGCTCACACCGGTCGGAAGGCCCTGCTCATCGAGGACGGCGACCCCACCGCGGAAATCGGCCTGATGCAGACGCTCCCCCTAAAGCCCGACCTGACCTACGAGGCCAGCGCACGGGTACGAGCGGTCGAGGGCTTCTCGCCCTACGGGGCCTACCTCCAGTTGCGCTTCCTGCCCTCGAACAAGTACGTGCAGACGAGCCTGGCGGCCACCAGCGCGGAGGAGTTCGAGACTGTCGCCGTGCGGGCTACTGCCCCGCCGGACACGGAGCAGGCCACGGTCTACCTCTACACCCACCGCAGCCCCACGCCGCGGGTGATTGTGGATAGCGTCCGGCTCGTCTCCGGGGTCGAACCACCTCCCCCACCGCCGCCGGAGCCCATCCCCCCGGTGTACACCAAATTGAAAGACCTCCACCTCACTACCGAACTGGTCAAGGAGGGAGGGGCGAACATCACCATCATCACCCCCGCCTCGGGCCTCTACGACCAGCAGGCGGCTCGCTTGCAACGGGCCATCGCGGAACTCACCGGCGTGCGTGTGCCCATCGCCACGGACGACTCACCCGCCGGTGCAGTGCCCATTCGAGGGAACCTCATCGCCCTGGGCAACCGTTCCACCAACCACACCATCGGCGAACTCTACAACCGCTACTACACCCTGCTCGACCTGCGCTATCCCGGCCCAGAAGGCTACGTGGTGCGCACGCTGCACAACCCCTTCGGCGACGGGCACAACGTCATCTTCGTCGGGGGCAGCGACCTGAAAGGCGTGGAGACGGCGACGGACGTGCTGATTCGCAAACTGAGGGAAGCAGGAGCAAAGCGCGGTTCCCTTGCCTTAGGCTGGCTGGCCGAAATTCAGTTGGGCCGGGGCATCACCGGGCCAAAGGACGTCCGAGAGGCCGAGACTTGGGAAGCCTCGGCAGGCTATGGTTCGGTGGGCTACTTCGGCTGGAACAGCATCAGCAAGCACATGGCCCTTTACTACATGACTGGCGACGAGTTCCACGCCCGCGAGTTCCTGCGCCTGGCCTTCCCCGACGAGCAGGCGAAGAGGGAGATAGCGGAGATTGACGGGGAGCGCATCGAAAACAAAGACGACCCTCTGGCTGGGCCGTACCACTACAACGCCCACCTGATGATACTGTTCTGGGACCTGATTGAGGAGAGCCCGGTCTTCACCGATGAGGAACGCCTGCGGGTGACCAATGCCTTCGCCCGGCAGTTGAACCACCGCAAAGGCGAGGGCATCTACGGACGCACCGAGCCACCGCCGGGGGTGGGTTCGCGCCACGGACAGTGGTCGGCCCTTTCGCTCTACTGCCTGGGCCGCTACTTCCAGAAGGACTATCCCGACCCCATCTGGCAGCATTGCGTAGAGGCGGCCAAACTGCACTTCGCGCCCTTGCACCAGCACGCCTGGGTCTCCGGCGAGAGCGACAACCTGTTCTGGTACAACACCGCAACGGCGCCGATTCTCGTCTACATGCTCCTCACGGGCGACCGGGAGCCGCTGCGGAACGGAGTGCTGCCGAGACTCCTGCGCGGGCAGGAGATTCTCATCTCCGGCCGTCGGCCTGACTGGGCGTTGAGGTACGCCGCCATCAGTTTCCTGCACCAGGCGGCCTACTTGACCCAGGATGGCCGCTGGCTCACCTATCGAGACCGGACCGGCGTGGACCTGAGCGTTTTTCGGCTGGGTCAGTCCTTCTGGCCGGAAGAGCATCTCCAGCCCCGACCGCCGACGGACCTGGTGGGGAAGTGGAGCATCCATCCCCTGCCCAAGCCGATGTGGCGGGCGCGGGGAAGTGGCTTGCCCTTCGCGCACTCCTTCCAGTTCGGCAGTTTCCGCAGCGCG
>DTZQ01000373.1 GCA_012961305.1 Armatimonadota bacterium
ATCAGCCTCCGGCTGAGTAGTCACGTCGTCGCCATGCCACCGTAGGGGCCATTTCCCAATATGCCCCACCCTTAGCCCGCAAAACAACAACCATGATGGGCAGTTGGATATATAGTGCGATGTTGGGATGTACGGTGAACGTGGTCGTGCAGGGAAGCGAGGCCGAGCGGCCGCGAATTCGGGCCAGCGATGTCGTTTTCATGTATGCCCCCAGAGACCCGTCCCAGTACGAGGCCTATGCGGGGACGGTGGTGGGATGGGGTGGACGGCCAGGCTCGCGGAACGCTCAAGAGGTGGAGGCCTTCCGACGGCGGGTGGCCGAGGCGCACCGGCGCGGTATGCGCTACTGTGCCAGCGTGGACTTCCTGGTGGACTTCCGCGGCTTCATTGATTTTCGCCCCCAAACCTTCCTGGACGCCGTCTGCCGCGATTTGGACGGCAACCCCATCCGCGTCCCCTGGCTCTGGGACCACCAGTACAAGGGACATCCGGCCTACTGGTGGTGTACGAACAATCCCGACTATCGGGCCTACCTGCGCGACCAGGTGGAACGGGCCTGTTTGGCCCCCATAGATGGCCTGCACATTGACGATTACAGTGGAACTTCTGCCTGTTCGGCCTATTGCGGTGGCTGTTTCTGTCCCTACTGTCGGGCTGGCTTTCGGGAGTATCTGGAGGAGCGTTTCTCCGTGGCGCAGTTGAGGGAGATAGGAATCGAACGGATAGAGGACTTCGACTACCGGGCTTTCCTGAGGGCAAGGGGAATCGCCGCGGAGCAATTTCGCACCCAGCGGGCCGCCTGTCCCCTGGGCGAGGTGTTCCAGGACTTTCAGAACTGGCGCATGAAGCAACTGGTCCGGGAGACCTTCGAGTACGCGGAGAAAATCCGCGGCCGGACACTCCTGCGAAGCGTGAACTCCAGCGCCTCTTCGCCCCGCACTCTGCTGGTCGCTTCGCTCATTGACTACTTCTGTGGCGAGATGTCCCATCGGGCCTCAGAGGCCAAAGTGCCCCTTGACCCCCTATTTGTGTTTCGACTGGTGGAGGCCCTGCAGCGCCGGCAGACGGCCACCGCCTCGGGTCGCGATTGGGCCTGGATTAAGGCCCACGAGAAGCCCGGACTGGTGCGCACCTGGATTGCCCAAGCCTACGCTTTTGGCAATACCTTCATGGTCCCGCACCGCCAATGGTGTTTTACGCCCGAACTGGGCACCCATTGGTGGGAGGGTAAGCCAGAGGACTTTGCCTACCTGTACCGCTTTGTGCGCCAGCACGCGCCCCGGCTGGACGGATATGTCCCCCTGGCCAATACCGCCCTCGTGTACTCCAATGCGAACTTCTCAGAGATGCGGGCCGCCGCCAGAGAACTGAGCCAAGCCAACATCCCCTACGCCGTAGTTCTCGCCGGCGATGAGAACCTGCCCGTGCGCTTGAGGGCGGAAGCGCTGGCGGGATACGATTACCTCATCGTGGGCTCCAAACCCCTTCCCAACGGACAACAGCCGGTTCTGGAGCAAGCCTCGGCGCAGGTTGTGCGATGGGAGGGCCTGGCCCAATTGCCAGACGCGGTGAGGAAGCAGGTGCTCGTCAGGGGTTCCGGCCAAATTCGGGTCTCCCTTCGCCATAAACCCTTCGACCCAACTGCGCCCCTCATCTGCCACCTGTTGAACCAGAACTACGACCTGCAAGAGGACGCCGTCTCTCCCGTAGATGTTCAGGTCTCGCTCAGTCCGCGTTTGCTGGATAAGGCCGGGTTTCGCGAGGCCCTGGTTTACATGCCGGCGCGGGCGCCGGTGTGCGTACCCATTGCGCGGGCCGAGGGTGCGGTCTCGTTTGAGGTTCGGCAATTGGGCCTGTGGGCCCTCGTCGAATTGAAAGGAGGTTGAATCCATGTCCAGGGAAATCCCTGCCCCGGCCGCCTATCAGGCCGGTTGCGCTCAGGAAGTCATCACCCCGCCCGTAGGCGTTTCGCTGGCCGGCTATTTTCACGACCGCGTTGCCCGGTCGGTGCGCGATGACCTGTTCGCCAGGGCATTGGTCGTTGCCAACGAGGAGACGCAAATGGCCCTCGTCTCCTGCGACCTAATCTCCGTGACCCGCGAAGTGAGCGAGGCGGCGAAGGAGATGATTGAAGAGAAGACGGGCATTCTCCCAAGCCACGTGCTAATCTGCGCTACCCACACCCACACCGGGCCCGAGTTGCGCCCCAACGGGGTGGTGCCCGTGTGCGAGGAATGGCTGGAATCCTTGCCCCGGCGCATCGCGGAAGCGGTGAAGAGAGCAGCGAACTCCCTGTTCCCCGCCACCCTGCGCGCGGGACGGGTCGAAGTGGAGGGCTACTCCTTCAATCGCCTGTTCCGCCTCAAAGACGGGCACGAGGTCTTCGGCCAGCGCGGACGGGAAGCGGAAGTCATTGGAGCGGCGGGTCCCATTGACCCGGAACTGCAAACGCTGAGCCTGGTGGACGAGGCCGGGCGACTGCGGGCGGTGGCGTTCAACTTCGCCCTACACGTAGACGTGATTGGCGGTGGAGGGGCGGACTTTATCTCGGCCGACTGGCCGGGCGAGGTCGCCCGCAACCTCGCGGCCATTTACGGGGACGAGGTGGTGACCTTGCTGCTGCAGGGCACCTGTGGGGACATTAACCACTTTCCCCACCAGCCCACACACCTGCCCACGGGCGGTCCCGCCAAAGCGGTACAACTGGGCCGGGCGCTGGCTGGGGCGGTGATGGTGGCCATGGAGCGGGCCGAGCCCATGTCCGATTCCCTGCTCGCGGCCCAACTTCAGATGCTCTCCATTCCCTATTACATCCGCGATGACGACCTGCGCGCAGAGGTCGAATCCCTGCGGGCCAAACCTGAACTTTCGCCCCAGGAGAAGTACCTGGTGGAACGCTTCACGACCTGGCCCTACGACGGGCAGAACGCCGAGGTGCCGGTGCAGGTCCTTCGTCTGGGCGAAGCGGCAGTGGTGGGATTGCCAGCGGAGATTTTCGTGGGCCTGGGGTTGGAAATAAAGCGCTGGTCTCCCGCGGATTTCACCTTGGTCGTCGAACTGGCGAACGCGCGGGCTTCTACCTATGTGCCGACGACCGACCAGGCAGAGCGCGGGGCCTACGGAGCCAAGCCGATTCTTTCGCGCTGGCTGAGTGCCGATGCTGGCCGGCGCATGGCGGACGCGGCGCAAGTGATGCTGTATAAGTTGTGGGGAACTTAGGGCGAGCAAGGGTGAAGCCTAAGGAAGCCACGAACAGCGGGTTATATTTCACCGGCAGACGTACTCATAGAGATGCTTGGCTTTCCTTCCCCAATTATAGCACACTTTCAAAGGAACTTCAAGCCCCTGGGCCACAGGGACCTCCCCGGACAATTTCCCCTTCCGGGGAGGATTCGCCCCTCGAACGCGGAAACTGGCTGGTGAAGAGGAGGAGGTCCAAATCCATGTCCGCAAAAGTCTACCTCCCAGAGATGAACCGGGACGAGGTGAAGGAGGCAGTGGCAGCGGGAGCGGTGTTGCTGGTCCCGGTTGCTACCATCGAGCAGCACGGCCCCCATGCGCCCCTGCACACCGACATTGACAACGTGACCGCCATTCTGTTGGAGGTCGCCCAGGAGGTCACCCCAGACCCGGTGACCTTGGTGTCCGCTCCGGTGTGGTTTTCCAATTCGCCCTTCGATGTGGAACGCTACCCCGGCGGCATCCACATCCGGGACGAGGTCTTCAAAGCGGCCCTGAACGACATCCTGGAGTCTTACCTGCGGGGTGGTTTCAAAAAAATTGCCCTGGTCAACGGCCACGGCGGCGGTACGGAGTGGGTGGTGCCGGAGGTGGTGCGCAAGTTGAACCGCAAGGAATCCAGCCTGTGGCCTGAGTGGCGGATACCGGCGGAGGCGCAGGTGGTGACCTTCGAGTACTTCGCGCTGTTGGAGGTCTTCGCCGGCGAAGAATTGGAGGCTCTGCGGTCAAATCCGCCCGGCTCCGATTGGCACGCGGGAGATTTAGAAACAGCCCTCCAACTCTTCCTCCACCCGGAGTTGGTGGACCTGTCGAAGGCCCGGCCGGGCCACCGCTATCGGCCCCTGAAGTTCGCCCCCCACGATTTGGGCCGCAACTGGTTCTGGCAGTACATTCTGTGCGGCTACCCACCAGCGGCAGGGGAACGGGGCGAAGTGGAGGCTGTCAGCGGCGACCCCACTTTAGCCAGTGCGGAGTTGGGGGAGAAAACATTCCGCCTGGCGGTGA
>DTZQ01000374.1 GCA_012961305.1 Armatimonadota bacterium
GCTTGGTGGAGGGTGGTCGGTGAGATGCAGTCCTTTGCCTCTGGAGGAAAGCAGAAGGCTAAATCGTAGCTCCGCTCCTGCAGGCGGGTGATTTGGTTCAGCACCACATCCAGGCCGGTGGAATCCGCGGTCAGGAGCACCAACAGGCGGGGGTTGGAGGGCATAGCGACGGGAGCCTCGGCCGACGTTCCCGCCGCTTGCCGCAAGACCTCCTGTACCACCGTACGCACTAAACGCTCAAGTTCCCGCTCCTCAAGGGACATTGGCTTTGGCTATTATTCGGGCGGTCACGCCGCAAATCACGTTGGCCGCGTTGGCCTCGTCAGTATCTAGGTGTAACTCCAGTCGAGCCTCGTCCGACACCCGCACTATTACATGTCGGAACACCAAAGCCCGCATTCCACTGATTTCCACCTCTACCTCATCCCTATCCTGCACTCCAAAGTGGGCTGCTTCCTCGGGGTTCATGTGCACGTGTCGGGCAGCAATGATTACTCCCTCCTTCAGGTCTACCGCTCCTGCAGGCCCTACCATGACAATCCCGGCGGAACCCGCGATGTCCCCGGACAGGCGCACCGGCGGGTCTATGCCCAAGTAAATGGCATCGCTCCGAGCCAATTCCACTTGCGAATGGGGGCGCAAGGGGAGAAGAATACGCACGTTGTGCAGCACCCGTCGGGGGGTAACCAGAGTGACCGTTTCGTTGGCCGCGTAGGCCCCCGGCTGATAGAGTTCGTTGCGAATGCTCAACTCATACCCCTCACCGTAGAGTTGGTCCAGATGCTCCTGGCACAAGTGCACATGCCGCACGGACACGCCAATGGGAATGGTGTCAGGTATTGGCTCCCGGCGCGGGGTTGGCACACGTGCTCGTGCGGACAATTCTGCCAGCACCTCGCGCGTAATAAGCCGCACCAGGTCCGCTTCGCTGATTCGCATGGCTACCTCCCTAATCGCAACGTCCTAACCAGCCACCACGTCACGAAGGGAGGATTTTCTCCACCTCCTCGTGAGGACGGGGAATGACGTGCACCGATACCAGTTCGCCCACTTTTCGGGCCGCAGCCGCGCCAGCATCTATGGCCGCTTTCACGGCTCCCACGTCACCGCGCACCATGACCGTCACATACCCCCCTCCGATTTTCTCGTACCGCGACAGGAGGGTCACGTTGGCGGCCTTAACCATCGCATCCGCAGCCTCGATGGCTCCCACCAGGCCGCGCGTTTCAATCATTCCCAATGCCTCCATGGCCATAGGTATCCTCCCTTTGTTCGTACTTTAAGGTAAGTGTTCAGTCCTCAGGCGTCAGCGTTCAGTCCTGGCCTCAATCCCGCCGGCCACCCCCTCTGCTTACTCTTCCTTCTTCGATGAGGTTTTACGGGCCCGCCGGGCAGTCGGGGGGGCTTCCGATGGTTTCCCCACCTCGGTCAAAATACCGTCCACTTCCTCGTGAGGACGCGGAATGATATGGACCGATACCACTTCCCCCACCTCTCGGGCCGCAGCCGCGCCGGCGTCCACCGCCGCCCGCACGGCTCCTACATCGCCGCGCACCATCACGGACACGTATCCCCCGCCCACGTATTCCGCGCCGACTAAAGTTACGTTGGCGGCTTTCACCATCGCATCCGCGGCCTCAATAGAGGCTACCAAACCCCGGGTTTCAATCAAGCCTAAGGCTTCTTGTGCCACTGGTTTCCCTCCTTTAGCCCACCTGCGCTATTACCCGCTGGGCAACGCGCTTTATAATTTCCGTCAGAGTGGCCTCATCTAACTCCTCGAACCCGTTGCCGCCGGTCGCCTCGGCCAGCCGCCCGGGTGTTGGGGTGCGTACTCCGCCGCCCAACTCACAGGCTCCGCACTGGCGACAGGCCCGCGGGAAGGTCAAACCCATTTGCTCCCGCACACTTTCCAGGTGTTCGATGGCCTCCGGCTCTAATACATTTTCCTGACCCAACTGCCGCGCCACTAAAGAAATCTTGGCAAAATGCTCCAGGGTTTCCATGCGGTAGTAGGCCTGATAAATGTCCGCACCCAAAGTCAGGGCCCCATGGTTCGCCAGCAGGAAGGCATCGTGATTGGCCAAATAAGGCTTAATCACTTCCGGCAATTCCCAGGTGCCTGGTTTGGCGTAGGGGGTCAACGGAATTCCACCGAGGCTGATGACCACTTCTGGCAGCACCGGCCGGTCCAAGGGAATACCCGCCACGGCGAATCCGGTTGCCACCGGCGGATGGGCGTGCACCACCGCGCACACGTCACAGCGTTGGCGGTACATCTCCAAGTGCATCGCGATTTCCGAGGAGGCTTTCAAGTGTCCTTCCATTTGGTTCCCCTCCATGTCCACCTTGACAATTTGGTCAGAGGTCAGGAATCCTTTGCTGACCCCGTGGGGGTAGCCAGAACCTCGTTCTCGGAAATGCGAATGGAGAGGTTCCCATCATTGGCCGCCACGAAACCCCGCAGCCAGATGCGACGGCCAACTTCCACTATGTCCTGCCGGTATTCACTCTCGGTCTTCATGGTTCCATCCCCCGCAAACTTACATAACTCTGTTCCCCACCCCCGAGTGGGAAGTTAGAAATCTAACTTCTAACATTGGTGCCTTGACAAGGTCACGGGTCGGCCGGTCTGAGCCGATTCGTTGGCCGCTAAGGTAACCGCCAATGTTTTCACTGCATCCGCATAAGACGAACGAATGGCCGAAGGGTCACCTTTCTGGATTGCTTCCACGAACACGCGGTCTTCCCTCAGTTTGGGGTTCTCCTGTGGCTCCTTCTCCTCGCCATCCCCTTTGCGGATAACCCGTAGCCGTCCGCCGTTGATTTCCACTACGAACCCATCGGCAACTACATGCAGTCCCACAGTATAGCCAATTCCATTCAAACTGCAGGTATTAGACACCATCCCTACCGCCCCGCTCCGATACTTGAGCGTGGCTACCCCTACATCAGAAACCTCAAAATTGGGCACCTCATGCAAGCGGCGGGTAGCGTAAGCCGCGTACACCTCAGTTACCTCGCCGGCTAAATAGCGGCCCAAGTCCACGATGTGAGTGGTCTGCTCCACCATCTGCCCTCCAGACTGGGCCAGCACCCGCCACCAGGGTACACCGGGCATCCCGCCCATCCAGTAGCCCAGGGTCATGGCGATGGTCCGGTCGGCCAGCAGTTCTCGCGCGCGGTCGGTGGTGTCGAAATAGCGCCAATGGTAGCCCACCGAGCAAATCACGCCCGTCTGCTCGATGGCTTCCTGAATTTGGCATGCGGTTTCCAGGTCAATCGCCACTGGCTTTTCGATGAACAGGGCCAGTCCTTGCTCCACCGCTGCCAATTCCGGCTGGCCATGAGCAAAGGGCGGCAGGCAGATGTAAACTGCATCCAGTTCTTCGGTTTCCAACATACGGTGGAAATCTGTATAAGCCCGCCCCCCATGTTCCTCAGCCGCTTTCCTGGCCCGTTCCTCCACCACATCACAGAATGCTACCATTTGGACAGCCGCAATTTGGCTCAGGCAACGCTGATGGGCTCTCGCAATGCCGCCCGTGCCAATGAAACCAATACGTACCGGCATCCCTACCTTTCTCCTTTCACATCTGCCGCCTTAAATACTCCGCGCATTTGGGCAGTTCCACAGCCGCGTCGCCGGGCACTCCACACTCAAGGGCCATATAGCCATCGAATCCAATCCGCCGCAGGGCCGCAAAGCCGGCCCGAAAATCGGTGTGCCCGTAGCCGGGCAACAAGCGGGTGCTGTCGGCCAGATGCACATGGGCAATCCACTCCCCGGCCGCCTCGATGCTGGCGGGAATGTCGGCCTCTTCGATGTTCATGTGGAAGAAATCGGCCATAATTTTGACCTGAGGATTGCTCACCCGCTCCGCAATTTCCACCGCATCGGCCAGGGTCCGCAGGAGATGGGTTTCATAGCGATTGAGGGGTTCCAACAGCAACACCGCACCTACCTCTGCCGCATGCTCTCCCAACTCGTCCACTAATTTGACCAGCAAATCCCTCTCCAATTGCACGGCCGAGGCCAGAGGGGAGAGGTCAGGAATACGCGGCGGGCCAAAGATGGGCACGAAAATCAGCCCCACCGCGCCCAGGTCTGCGGCCAGGGAAAGCAAATCCTTCGCCTCCCGCAGAGCCCGGTCGCGCTCCCGCTTGTCCGCGTCCAGCGGACAGCCACCGTACCCGGCACAAATGGTACTGGGCTTAACCGGATGGTTCTCTGTGGCCCGCACAATTTCATCCCGCCGCTCCCACAGGCCATCCCCCCAAAACTCAATGCCCTCGTACCCGTAAGCGGCCAGGTTGTCCAACTTCTCCGCCAGACTCGCCCCTGGCACCAGCCCTTCCTGACACGCTAACTTCAAGGTGGGTGCTCCTTTCCTTGAGGAGTTCGGTTCGGCTGCCGATAATTATACCACACCTTGTCCAATTTGTCACCAGTCCCCAGCAAAATTATACCACAAGCCCTCGCCCAATGCAAATTTTACCCTTCAGACGACGGTTTGACAAAATGCCCGGCTTTTTGTATAATGGAAGCGAGCCCTTCGGTTAGCCTGAAAAGGCCGGACTGAGGATTTAAGGAGAGTAAATAGGGTGACTAAGCCATTAACGAGAAAAGAAGCGCAACGGATAGCGCGGAAATGTGAAATCTTTTGAAAGAGCGCTTCGGGGTAAAGGCCGTTTACTTGTTCGGCTCAGGGCGAGGTGATACTCCCTGGCACGAAGGCTCTGATTTGGATTTGGCGGTGGAAGCGCTTGCTCCGAAGCGGTATTTTGAGGCTCTGGCTGCTTTGGAGGAAATCGTGCCCGCAGGACTGAAGGTTGACCTCGTCACTCTGGAAGAGGCGCCGCCAGAACTTGCTGCGTATGCGAAAGGAGAGCGAAAAATGCCCCAGGAGCCGCTGGAGGCCTTGAAGCAGCAAATTGAGGATGAGTTGCGGGAAATGGAATCTGCTGTACAGCGAATGCAGGAAGTAAAGCAAGAAATGCCCGACCCTCCCAATGACCACTTGGTCGTCGCCGCTGGCAAATACTTAGATGACTTTTACCGTGGTGCTGAGCGTATCTTTGAGCGCCTCTGCGTCTGGCTGGAAGGCCGAACGCCGGGGGGGCAGATTGGCATCGAAGGCTTTGGCAGTACATGCAGGAGGAAGTAGCCGGCGTTCGTCCTTCACTTTTGAATGAGACCTTAGCGGAGAGATGGGAAACCTACCTTAAATTTCGCCCTCGGTTCCGCCACAGTTACGGGCATGGGTTGATTTGGGAGAAGATAGTACCGCTGCTTGAAAAGGCACCGGCGTTGTTAGAGGCCCTGGAAGAAGCCCTGGAACGATTCGTGAGCACCTTGGAGGGCATTAAGGAAGGTTTGAATACCTAAACTCTCCGTGTGCCCTGCGCCCCCGTGTTAAACTGAGGGCGAGTGAGGCTCTATTCCCCCTCCACCACGATGTACACCGGCTCATCCGTAGCCCGATATTGTCCGTTGCTCAGGGTGGTAATCAGATTGCCCATTAAATCGTAGAGCCGCATTTTCCCACCCCTGCCTGGCAGCGAGACCACCTTCGGCTCCCCCACCGTCCACAGGACGAAAACTCTCTTCCCCGGACGGGCGAACTCGTAAAGGTGCACCTGCTCCTCTCCCACCTCCACCCGGCGGATGAACTGCGCCTCGTGCAGCCGCTCCACCAGGGCATTGTAGGCCACCAACCCTGCCTTGGGAGAGAAGCACCAGTCGTCCCGCATGAGGCCGTGCAAATCCGGGCCCACGCTGCCGCGCTCCTCCAACCACTTGTACCAGTAGTACCGCTTTACCCCTAAGGCGAGGTTCAACACGTAACTGCGCACCAGCACCGTCGCCTGGGTCAACTCGCCCCAGGGAGGTACGACCCACGGGTGGGAGAAATAGGGCACCGCCGGGTCGTAGAAATCGGTGCCCTCCCAGCCCACTTCCGTGTTTACCAAATCCACCTCTCGGCCATACTGGCGCATGAGGGCCCGTAAGCGCTCGATGCGCTCTGGCATTCCCTCCTCGGGGGGCGAATTCTGGTAAGGGTGAAAGGAAACGGCGTCCAGGTAGTTCAATCCTCCTGCGGCGAACACCCGCTCCGCAAACTCCAGGGCCCGGTCGTCCAACCCGGCCAGGGAGCAGCCCAGAATGTAGCAGTTGGGGTTGGCCCGTTTGGCCTGTTGGTAGGCTACGCGGAGCAAGTCGGCGTACTGTTCCGGGGTGCCGGAAAAGAAGCGGCGGACGTTGGGTTCGTTCCATACCTCCCACCACTGGATGCGGTCCCGATAGTGCCGCACCGTTTCGTACACGTACTGACCCCATTCCTCCAGGCGGCGTGGGGGAACCCTCGCCGATAGCCAGTGAACCCCCGGCAGCACCTCCCGGGCCCAGGGCGGGGCAAAGCCCAAGAGGCCCAGCAGGGAGAGGCCCTCGGCCCGGAGGCGGTCGTGGAACTCATCCTGCCAGATGAACTGTCCCCGGCGCGGTTCCACGGTGAACCATCGCGTCCGGGCAGCGTTCCGCAGGGCCACACAACCCACCCGTCTCAGGAGAGGCAAAATGACCGACAGGTGCTCTCCCTCGTGGACCGCAAAAGGCGATGGGGGGCTGACCTGTCCGCTCAGGTCCCGAATGACCGCCAACTGGGCCGTATCCTGGGCCCATTCCTGCCCGGAAGCCGCAACCCACCGCACGGTCAGGCGATAAGTGCCCCGCTGCGGCAGCACACCCAACGAAAGTAGTTCCTCCGCCCGCTGACCGGCCTTCACGCTCAGAGGCTTTTCCCCCTCCCTCACGGTCATCTCCCGATAATCGGTGAGGGTGTAGAACAGCCTGCCGCGCCGCGGTTCCCGGCCGGGGTTGAGCACTTGCACCCGGGCAGTTACCGGCTGACCTTCGGAGTACAGGTTCGCCGGCACATTCAGTCCTACGGCCAGCGTCGGTTCCTGGGTGGGCACATCGTTGCGCAGTCCCCCGGCGGCGAAGCGCACCGCATCCACCCATACCCGATGGCCAGCGGGCACGCTGATATGCGCACGATAGGCATTCTTGTAGGCGGCCGGCAGCGGCCCGGCGACCACGTATTGCCGCCAGGCAGGTCCCACGCGCACCGGATAGGCCAGACCGACCAAGGTTACCGCTCCTATCTCCAAGAGTTGGTGAATGACTCCGTTTTGAATGCGCAAGCGCACCGGTACGTTTTCTCCGTCCGCCTTCAGGAACACGGATAGGGTGTAGAATTCGCCCGGCACCAGCATCTGCCAGGGGCCGAACAGGTTCACTACGGCCCCCCCATGAGGGTTGGCTTCGGTGGTGTCTATTAGCAGGCAACTTTCTCCCTCTATTCCCCCTTTCACCGGCTCCCATCGCCCGCCGATTGGTCCCCCCTGCAGCACTTTCCATCCCCACTGGCCCAGTTCAAACCCCCCGTTGCGCACCAGGTTTCCCCTGGGCCGGGGCACGGGCAGTCCCGCCGCTTCGCGGATGTCCCTCAGGGAGAGGGGCCGGCGGTAGAGGCGCACTTCGTCCACCAGGGCGTCAATGGGGCCTTTCTTAGTTTTGTCGTTGCCTACGTAAAACCACTCATCCAGTCCCCGCGGCGGCACGTAATTCCCGCTCTGGCCCAGGAGGTGCCCGTCCAAGTAAAAAGCACAACCCCGAGGCCCCCAGGTCAGGGCTACGTGATGCCACTCGCCCGGCGCTAAAATGGGAGTCGCCGCCGGCGGCCCGTAGCGTTTCTCCTCTCCCTCGGCACTGGAATTGCACACCGCGTAGAGGTAACCAATCCGTTGGCTGAGGACGATGCGCAGCGCGTCGCGGTTCCCTTCCCCGAAGGTCATATCGAAAAGCCGGTCCCAGTAGGGGCGGTTGGTCGGGGGGGAGAGGAAGTTGAACCAGAGCATCACCGTGCCGGCGTTTAAGGACAGGTTGTCCCGCGCGGGGTATCTGAGGACGACGCCGCGCTCCAATTTGACCGCCTGGCCCCGGCGGCCCGGGGCGAACTCCACCGGTCCCTCGACGGCGGGAGTACCCTCACCCGCGGCGAAGGTTGGCTCTACGGTGCCCTCGAAATCTGCGGCGAAGGTCAAGGCCGCCTCCGGTGAACGGTTGCACAGGGCGAGAGCGTCTATCCACCAGAGGTAATCGCCGGTGCTTCCGCGCTCTCGGAGGGAGAACCGCAGGCGATGGCGACCGGCCGCTAACTCGTGCACACCCAGGGAATGCCAGGCGAAGATAGCCTGCTGGGGACGAGCCGAAGATGGGGCCCAAGGCTTTCCCTGGGCAGGGATGGCCCCCAGAAACAACGGTGGCCCCTGGTCCAGGGTCAGCCAGGCGGGAGAAGCCCAATGGGCCCGCAGTTGGCTGCCCGCCAGCAGGATTTCGTACCTTCCCGCCTGGGGCACCGTCACTTCGTACACGGCGTAATATTCCCCTGTCCGGGGCTCCTCTGAGGTTTGCAACCGCAAGGCCCGTCGCCCGTAGGCCCGGTCCAACCGCGCTTGGGGGTCTCCGATGAAGGTCTCCACCACTCCTCCACCCTTTGAAGGGAAATTGTGCTCTTGGGCCGTTTCGCCCTCCACCCACACCTCGGCCGCCGGCCGCGGCGGTGGAACTGCCCCCACCGCGTTAATTAACGCCAGACTCAGCAAGACGTTTCCCATTCCCAGGCAAACTTTTCGACCCATGATGCTGGCCTCCCCTCATCCGTATCTTTACTTCTTTCGTGCCTTCCCATTCCGTAACTAACTCAACCTCTGCTGATTAACCCTATGGTTCCCCCAGCCTCTGGCGTAGGGCCAGTCGCTCCTTGCTGGTGCCCACTGCGCTCAGGAACTGCAGGTAAGCCCCGTGCAGCCGCTCGACTACTTCGCGCCGCTGGGCCGCCACGTTCCGCTCCTGCCGGGGGTCGGTCGGCAGGTGGTACAGTTCTGGCGGGGCCTGGTCGGCCGCGTCCAACAGAGTCCACTCGCCGTCGGTGACCGTGCTGTACACTCGCCCCTCGGGCTCCGTAGGCAGGCGCGGAGAACTCACCGCCAACTCCCGTATGGTCTTGGTCTCCCCCCGCAGCACAGGCAGCAGGGAACGCCCATGCAGGCCCTCTGGCACTCTACAGCCACACAGTTCCAGCATGGTCGGCATCAGGTCTACCGGCTGCACCAACACTTCCCAGCGGCTCGGTTCCATCCCCGGTAGGTACATCAGCAGCGGAATGCGGGCCACTTCTTCGTACATCGGCCAGCCCTCCTGGGGCTTGATGACCGTGTGCTTGCCAATGAGCCGGTGCTCGCCCAGGTAAAACCCGTGGTCGGCTAAGAAAATCACCGCCGTACGCTCCCAGAGGCGCAGCCAGTCCAGCAGTTCAAACAACCGTCCCAACCAGCGGTCGAGCAGGGTGACCGTGCCCGCGTAGAGGGCCCGGACGTGGCGCAGTTCGGCCTGCGTCAAATAGTCAATGCGGTCGTAGCGCGGCCAAATCACTTCTTCCCCTTCATAGTCGGGGTCGTACCAGTCCACGTACCAGCGTGGCGGGTCCCAGGGTTCGTGGGTGTCGAAGATGTCCAGGCAGAGGAAGAACTTTTCGTGTCGGTAGTTCCGCTCCAACCAATCTATGGCCGCCTGTACCACCTGCGGGCCACAGTGTTCGCGCTCGTAGCGGCGCAGCGTCCGGTTGCGCAAATACTGCTCACAGGCCGCCGGATTGCGCACCTTCTCCTGCCCACAGGGCCACTTAGGAGACAGCGGCTCCGTTACCACCACATCAGGCACCTGCCCCCGAATCCATTCCACCCGCCTGAAACCCCGATGGTAGTTCATGCCCGGGGCCAGCATTTGCAGGTGGTCGGTGGTCATCATGGTGAGGTAACCTTGCTGGCGGAGCCGCTGAGCCAGGGGCACTTCCCCGGCCGGCAGCGGGGCCCAACCAATGGACTGAAAGACCGTATGCCCGGTGAACAGGTCAGCCCGCATGGGCATGGTGGGGAACGAACCGCAGTAGGCTCGGTCGAAAATGAGGCATTTTTCCGCTAAGGCATCAAGGTAGGGCGTGCGCACCCACTCGCTCCCGTACGCGCCGAGGGCGTCCCAGCGCAGCGTGTCTGCAATGATGAGAATTAGGTTCATAGTTGCCTCCCTCGTTTGGATTAAAGCCCTCAGCCGTATGGCCTATGGGCTAAGGCTTATGGCTTGGGCCAAAGGCTGACCGCTGAGGATTGAATGCTTACTCTCACAAGTAGCGCGGGGGGAGATGCAGGTACACGGCCAGCGAAAGCACACTGGCCAGCAGTTGGGTCAGTAGCAGCCCGCCCAGAACGTAC
>DTZQ01000375.1 GCA_012961305.1 Armatimonadota bacterium
GGGTTTGAAACCGACTTAACCAACTTCCGTTGGTTTGGTAAAGGTAGCCCCGAGTTTGAACTCTGGGCGAGGAGGCTGGATTTCCCTTCCCCAAACGAACTTAAGCCCGGCGGTATGTAAGTTAACATTGTCGAGATAACTGTTCACCTCTCCTTGTACCGAACCGGGCTTCCAGCGCCTCTGCGTGGTGGGCGCGGCCGGTGGCCCGCAACCGCTCGCAGTACATCTCCAGCCGCCCGCGCACGTGATACGGCCCGCCTTCCCGCAGCACCGTTTGCATGGGGTCTATGGGCTGAGGCGCGGTCGAAGTGGCCATCATTTCCGCCTGCCACTGCTCCAGCAGCGCCAGGCCCCGGTTCACGACTTCGGGTTGCTCCACCGCCAAGTTGTGCAGTTCGTGCGGGTCGTTCTCCAGGTCGAAAAGCATCACCGGCGGGAAGTCCTTAAAGCCGTCGTGGTAGGTGCGCATTAGCAGCCACCGGTCGAAGCGCACCCCGCGCTGGCAACTCCAGGCCATCTGGCTGATGACCAGATAATCGCGCCCCTCCTCGCGTCCCTCCCGCAGGGCGGTAGCGAAACTCCGCCCCTCCCACCGCGGCGGAATCCGCGCGCCGACGAGTTCCAGCACCGTCGCGGCCATGTCGAACTGGTAGTGCAGGGCCCGGTCCACGCGGGGAGTGGTGGTCACCCCCGGCCAGCGGATGATGAGCGGCACGCGGCAGGTGATGTGGTCGGCGGTGTGATGGTCGCCGTAGATGTTCAGTTCGCCCTGATTTTCGCCGTGGTCGGAGGAGATGATAATGGCCGTTTCGTCCAACACTCCCTTCTGGTCCAAAATGTCCAGCAACTGGGCGATGTGCTCGTCCGCGTAGCGAATGCCCACGTCGTAGCCGTCAATCCAGCGCCGGAAGTCCTCCAGCGAGGCAATTTTATCCGGCATACGGGGCCATTTGCTCCCCTCGCCGAAGCCCATCGCGTCCTGGGCGCTGCGGGGGCCGTAACTGCGGTAGTGGGCCTGGAGAATCTCCGCGGTGAGCCAAGAGGGAGGCGGGTCGTCGGCGAAAGGATTGCCGTACTCCTCTGGGGTGCGGTAGGGAGTGTGCGGGTCCCAGTAGTTAACGTGCAGGAACCAGTTGTCCTTCTCCGCATTCTGTTCCAGCCAGGGGAGGGCCAGCGAATTGACTTCGTCCGCCCGTTCGTTGCCGTTCTTGCCGAAGTTGTACCACTCCTTCAGGCCGCCGCAGAACCACCAGGCCGCGTGTCGCTGGGGGAAAGGGCTAATGGAGACGGGACGGAAACCGGCCCGCTGCAAACAGTGGAACCAGTGGAGCCGGTCGGGAGCGGCGGCGAAGGGCCGCTCCGGGCCGACGGGGTAAGGGTCAGCCGCGGTGCCGCCGTGCCCGACAACGCCGGTGTGAATTCCGAATCGCCCCATGGCCAGGGCGGCGCGGGAAGGTAAACAGGGTGCGTCGCTCACGTAGCAGTTTTCAAAGCGCACGCCTTGCGAAGCAATCCAATCAATGGTAGGCGAGGTGTTGCGGTGATAGCCGTAGCAGCCAAAATGGTCCGGCCGCGTAGTGTCCAAGTCTAAGTACAAAATACGCATTCGCAATCGCTCCTTGTTCTTAACCTCCTCAACGGACATACTCTTCGCCGCTGGGCGGGGGATTCCTTTCCCGTTGGCTTGAGGTCTATCGTACGTTCCGCGCGTCCTCGGGAGACCCTTCTACAACCTCAAATCCCGTGATATACCACCAGCCCCCGACGGGACGGGCCAATTCAAGGCGCCACCTAACAGTTCTGTTATCTTCCCGAAAGGCGTCCGCCGTCAAAACAGCCCGGTTGCCGCGGTATTCGTGCAAGCAGAGAAGAAGCCGCCGGCCCTTATACTCCCACCAGGAATAGGTCAGCCCGGAGACCGTTTTCTTCAGGGGTAATTGCTCCCCAAACACGCGCGGCCGCAGGAAGCGCAAGGCCGCCTCTTCTACGTCCTCGCGGGTCAGGTCAGGCCCTACCCCACTGACCTCCTCCAACTTTCTCAATTCCTCCAGAGGAGTCACCCGCCACTGTTGGCCATCGAAGTAGCGGAACATCTGCTTTTCAGCGGGCAAAGTGGAAGGGATGGTCTCATCCACCTCCATCGGCGTCGGCCTTAGCACCACCAGGCCAATGGCCAATAACAGGATTGCTAACACCCAGTAACGAACGTTCATGTCAGCAGCCCTCCTATTCTAAGCGCAGCAGGACATCGCTTACCCTCTGGTCCTCCTCCAGAACGAGGGCCTGAGTGGTCGCCTGTTCTCCCACCGCGATACAGCCACCGCTGGCCACCCCGATGCAGGCCACACCTCTCCCACCGCGATACAGCCACCGCTGGCCACACCTCTCCCAC
>DTZQ01000376.1 GCA_012961305.1 Armatimonadota bacterium
AGCCCCCCAGCCACCCGGCCCTTCCGCGAAGGGAGAGGGGGAGCGCTGGTGGAACGCGGCTTGGGAAACGCGCCTGCCGCTGAGCGTACAGGAGTTCGCAGGAGTGCCGCGTCGCCACTGGCCCATAGTCCTGCAACTGCGCGAAATCCCGCATTGGGACGCGCTGCCCTGGAGAAGCCTGCGGGTCGTCGTGGACGGGCAGGAAGTGCCCTATCAGATAGACGACGTGAACGGCAACGGGCAGGATGGCGAGGATGAACTGGCCTTCCAACTGGACCTGCCGGCGAGAAGGAAACGGACGGTGTGGCTGTACTTTTCGAGCCGTCGTCAACCGCGACCGGCTTACCCTTCTCAAGTGCACGCGGCGGCCGGAGGCGGTACGGCATGGTGGGCCAATCAGCGGTGGCACTGGGACTGGCTGAACGCGGAGCGAGGCCTGCGTGTGGCCGGAGAGAAAGGCAACTGGGCGGCCGCGCCCTATTTGCAGTTTGGCCGTCTGGTGTCGGCGAGTGAAAAGGAGGCCTCCGCACTGCTGGTGGGGGTGCCGGAAGACCCGCCCCTGGGAGCCCCGGAGTGTTCCCGCTGGCGATTGGTGCCGCCCCGCCGCTGGCAAGTGGTGGCTCGGTTCGGCGGGCCCGTGCGGGCTGGCCTGCGCTTGCGGGCGGAGTTTGCCGAGTTTGCCCTCGACAGTTGGGGATGGATTTACGACGACTGGCCCCTGCTGAGCCATACTTTCGTCAGTTCCACCCGCCGCCCGGAAGAACGGGTGCTGCTGGGCTGGCATTTCGCCATCGGAGGGCGGGCCCAGGATGACCAACTGGAAGGCCCCTGGCCCAAGACGCGGCGACCCCGTTTACAACTGCGCTGCCGCCCCTGGCGGGGACCGGAACTGTTCCCCTTCATTTTCCCCCGGGAGAGCCGGGAATGGTACGAAACCGGCCTTCAGCGGCAGCCGAACCGCCTCCGTCCGCTGGTCCAACGCGACGGCTCGCGGGGGGTGGCCCTCTTGTATTTCCCCTGGGACCTGCACCAGCGGGTGGAACCGGGATTAGTGCGTCGCTCCTTCACCCAGGTTTGGCATGGTCAACCCCCCACCCCCGGCCTGGGAGTGGTTTTGCCGGTGGACGACTTGCCCCGTACGGGGTACTTCCTGGTGTTCGCAGGGGAAGGACCCGGTACTTGCCCCTCGCCCCTTGCCCCTCGTCCCGGTGGCAATGAAGGGGAACGACCCTCTGCTCCTTCGCCCATCCCTCAATGGGTCAGGGCCCTGGAACACCGGCCCCTCACCGCTCCCGGGCCCCAGCAGCGGTTGGCCTGGCCAGGGCTGGCCGTGAGTCCGCCCCGTCTGTCGCTGCTGCGGTTGGACCAGCAGACGGTCACCCTGACCCTGTACAACGTTGGCCCGGGCCCCCAGGAAGTTGCCTTAGAGGTGGGAAACCTGCCGGGGGTGAAATGGGCCTTGCGGCCGGAGGTGGTACGCTTGGAGCCGGGAGCAGTGCGAGTCATCCGGCTGACCGCTCAAGTCACGGCCGAACAGCCGCTGGGCACCCGGCTGCGAACTACGGTGCGCTTGCTCTCCGGCCGTCACCGGTTCAACCTTCCGCTGCGGTTCCTCTGGAACAAGCCCATTTATCTCACCTGGGTGCCCTTCAGCAACTACCTCTATGCGTCCTTTCGGGATGAACACCTGCCGCATTTGATGGACACCACTTACGAGCCCACGCTCCGCCCCTACAAACGCCATCCGGCGGGCCGCTTCAACTGGGCAGCGACGGGCCTGACTATGGAAATGATAGCCCGCGAGGACCCGCCCCTTTACGCCCTCCTCCGGGAACTGCTGCTGCGGGGTCAGGTGGAAATAACCCTCAACGCCTACTCGCCGGATGCGGCCTGGTTCCTGCCGGAGTGGCTCTATCGAGCGGCCATGCGCAAGTCCCTGGCGGTGATGGAGCAGTTTTACGCTTACCGTCCCGCAGGCACCTGGCCGCCGGAGGCGGTTCGTTCGCCCGTCCTCCCCGACCTCCTCTCCGAGTTGGGTCTGAGGTACTTGGCGGGGTTCGGCATTTTGGGCGAGCCGCGGGCCTTAAGGGGACGGCGGGGAGGACTGGTGTTCAGGGGTGGGGAACCCTTGCCGCGCCAGCCGGGATTTGAGAAGTTCAACGGCGTGCTGACGGGCATCGGTGGGCCGGTCGCCTCCCCGGAGGAAATAGTGGCCTACCTGAAGGCGGTCGAAAAATGGTTGATGGGCCAGGAGCGGGACCACCTCTTTCACAGCGGCGGTCAGCAGGATGCGGAGTTCGGTTCCCGCGCCGCGGAGGCCCAGTTGGAACGGCTGTTAGCTGCAGTGGAACGGCTGCCCTACGTACAGTGCCTTACCTACGCCCAGTACTTCGCCCGACATCCGCCCTCTAAGGAGCAGCCGTTAAAGGAAACGCACGTGTGCGCCAATGGCGACCGGCATTCGGGTTCGCCGCAGGACCTGGCCCTCAATGCGCTGAACTACTGCCTGCACGAAACTCTGGCCGCCCAAAAGTCCCTCACCGTCGCCTCCCCTCCCCACCCCCTGCGGCGGCGGTGGGAACAGCAAGCGGAGCGGGAACTCCACCTGATTGACTCCACGGAAACGCGGGGGTTTAACCCCTCGCCGGCCCGGGTGCTCTACGGCTACCAGCACAGCCAGCGAGGACAAATTTGGGCCCAGGCGGCCCAGAGGTTAGCCCTGGCGGACCTGCGGCGGGCTCAGGTGGAGGAGGAAGCAGCGGAGAGGGGAAAAGGCCCACCGGCAGGGGTAACGGTGACGTTGGTGGAAACCCTGGGTGTGGCACGGATGGCCGAGCCGGTGGAGTTCACTGCCGATTTTCCGCCCGGCCAGGTGGGGCCCGACTCGCTGTACCTGGTGGACGAGCGAGGGCACGCAGTACCGGTGCAAATCCTGTCCTCTACCCTGCACCCCGACGGCACTCTGGCCCACGCCGACCTGATTTTCCTGGCTGATGTGCCAGCCCAGGGCGTACGAACCTATCTCCTAAGCACCAACCCACCCTCCACCCCCGAGAGCGCGGAGAGAGCAAATAGCCCTTCGCCTCTTACCTCTGGCCTCTGGTCTCTGGTAGCCGTCAGCCAGCAGCCAGATTCCCTCTGCGCTGTCTCAGCGAACGGGGCATCCTCTGCGGTGAGGGTCAGGGAAGTGAAAGGTTACGTTCTGGAAAACGACCGACTGCGGCTGGAACTCGACCCCCAACGGGGTGGACAAGTGGTGAGTTTGCGGGACCAGGCAACGAACACGGAGTACCTGGCGCCCGGCGGTGCGCTGGGGCGGGTGTCGCTGTACGCCAACGAACTGGGCTGGTGGCTAAGCGACGGGGAGGTCCCTGCGAAGGTGGAAATCGTCTCCGCCGGCCCGGTCTGCGTGCGGGTCAAGCGCAGGGCGCGACTGCAGCCGCGGGAGGCTGGGGCGGGAATGCCGCCGGTGGAAGTGGGCCCAACCCATACCTCCTGGCTTACCCTGTACGCCGGACAGCCCTACCTCGATTTGGTGAGCGAGGTGGATTTTCCCCTGCCCCTTTCTGTGGGCGAGGGTGGCTTGCACGCCCGGGGACGGTTGGCCGTGGGCGAGGGGGACTGGGCGGGAGAGGCGGAAGGGATGCGGGTGACCTGCGGAATGGTCCTGTCAGACACCGAACTGTGGACCCGACCCCTGCCGGAGGGGGAACACGTTTACTTCCTGGGCTGGGAGAACTGGCTCAGCCTGGGTCAGGGCGAACGCGAACGAGTAGCGGTGATGAGCGACGGCGCGACCAATGTGTTCCATCAGGCCCTTATCGCGCGCGCTGGCCCACGAGTGACCCTGGCGGTCAACGGGGGACATGACACGAAAACGGGGCGGTACGGCGAAGACGAACGGCATGGGCTCTGGCAGCGGAGTTACCGGTTTCGCCTGCGGTTTCTCCCCGGCCCGGCAGGCCCAGCGGCTGCCCGGAGGTTGGCCCGGCAGTTCGGGCGACCCCTGCTGCTGGCCTCAGAGCCCTACTTCCGCTGGGACGGGAAGGCGCTATGGGTGGTCAATCCCGGCCCGCGCCGCAGTCCGCCGTTGACCGTGGAGCGAGTTTGGCCGGACGTTCGGGGGCGGTGGCGGCAGCGCACAGTGTCCGTGCCTCCCCTATGGCCAGGCGAACGGTACCCAGTGGGCCCGCCGGTCGAGGAGGGGGAGACCGCTTCCCTGCTGCGGGAGGGAGTGTTGGTGGATGAGGTGAAACGTTGAGAAACTCCAATCCTAATCGGCTACGGGCTTTCTCCTCGCAGGGTCCGGTTCACTATCTGTGCCAGCGGGGACAGGCGTAAGGGCTTCTGCAACCAGCCTGCAATGCCGTCAACCAACAGGTCTTCGCTTTCCCCGCCCAGCGGGTAGCCGGTCAACACCACCACTTTGACCCTCGGATTCCTCTCCCGCAAGGCGTAGAACAACTCCTTCCCGCCCATCTCCGGCATTACCAGGTCCGTCAGCACGAGGGCAATTTGGTCTTGGTGTCGCTCGTAAACTTCCAGCGCCTGCCGTCCATTGGTTGCCGTGAGCACCTGATAGCCCAGATGCTCCAACAAGTTTTGGCCCACCTCCCGCACCGCAGCCTCGTCCTCCACCAACAGAAGGGTCTCCCCATGCCCCCGGGGTGTTTCCTCCCGCGCTTCTTCCGGTGAGGTTTCCTCTGGCAGGGGGAGGGAAGGAAAATAGAGGACAAAAGTCGTCCCTTTCCCCACCTGGCTTTCCACGTCAATGTAGCCCTCGTATTGTTTGACAATGCCATACACCTGGGCCAGTCCCAGCCCGGTGCCCTGGCCCGGCTCTTTGGTGGTGAAGAAAGGCTCATAGAGGTGAGGCAAGACCTCCGGCGGGATGCCGGTGCCGGTGTCCGAGACGAACAGGGCAATCCACTCTCCCGGAGGCATCCCCGGGAAGGGACTTTGCTCCTCGGGTTGCAGGGAGAAACGGGACAGCCGGAACCGCAACTCCCCGCCCTGGGGCATGGCATCTCGGGCGTTGACCGCCAGGTTGGTGAGCACCTGCTGCATCTGGGTCGGGTCCGCGTTGAGAATGTATTCGCCCGGTTCCGCTTCCAAGGTGAGGTGGATGTTCTCCGGGAGGGTGCGTTCCAGCAGTTTGAAAGTCTCCTTGAGAAAGGGCACCAGGTCCAGGGGTCGCCGTTGGATGACCGACTGGCGGCTGAAGTCCAGAATCTGGCGGATGAGTTGCGCTGCTCGCTGACCCTGCTCGATGATGAACCCCACTCGCTCCTGGTCTGTTTCCGATAGGTTAGAACGCATTTGCAACAGTTCGGCATAGCCAATGATGCCCGTCAACAGGTTGTTGAAGTCGGGGGCGATGCCGGCGGCCAA
>DTZQ01000377.1 GCA_012961305.1 Armatimonadota bacterium
TGGCTCCGGGCAATCCGCAGGGAATTACTTCCCTGACCGATTTGGTGGAGAAAGACCTGACCTTCATCAACCGACAGCGGGGGTCGGGAACGCGGATGCTGTTGGACTACGAACTGCGGCGGTTGGGAGTGGAGCCGGAAAGGATAGGTGGCTACGAGCGCGAAGTGTACACCCATCTGGCCGTGGCGGCGGCCGTGGCCGAGGGAGCCGCGGATGCGGGCTTGGGCATTTTGGCTGCCGCGCAAGCCCTGGGCTTGGATTTCGTGCCAGTCGCGGAGGAGCGGTACGACTTGGCGATTCGGGCTGATATGTTGGACACTCCACTCCTGCAGGCCCTTTTGGCGATTATCAGGGACCCCTCCTTTCAGCGACGGGCAGAAGCCCTGGGCGGCTACGACCTGCGGGAGAGGGGCAAGGTGCTGACCGATGGGTAGAGTGTGGAAACTGGCAAATTGGTTGCTGCTGGGAATCTTAGCCCCCTGTTGCCCTGTCGGGGTGGCCGAGGGGGCGACTTTGGTGCTGGCCAGCACGACGAGCACGCGCGATAGCGGCCTGTTTGAGGTGCTCCTACCGCCCTTTGAGCGGGCCAACGGGGTCAAAGTCAAGGTCATTGCTGTCGGCACGGGGCAGGCTTTGGCTTTGGGTCGGCGCGGCGACTGCGATGTGCTGTTAGTGCACGCGCCGGAGTTGGAACAGAGGTTCATGCGCGCCGGCTACGGCTACCTGCGCCGAGAGGTAATGCACAACGATTTCATCTTGCTCGGCCCCCCAACCGACCCGGCGCACGTAAGGGGCGAGCGGAGCGTGGTCAAAGCCTTCGCTAAGTTGGCCCGGGCGAAGGCGACCTTCGTCTCCCGGGGCGACCACTCCGGCACGCACTTCAAAGAGCGGGCCATTTGGTCCCGAGCAGGTCGGTCGCCTGAGGGGAACTGGTACTTAGAGACGGGACAGGGGATGGCCGCCACGCTGCGCATCGCAGACGAGAAGCGCGCCTATGTGCTATGTGACCGCGCTACCTATCTTGCCCATCGGGCCAAACTTAGGTTAATCATAGTCCTGGAGGGTGACAAACTGCTCTACAACCCTTACAGTGTCATCGTTGTCAACCCGGTGAAGTTCCCGCGGGTGAACCTCAAGCATGCGCTGGCCTTCCTACGCTTTCTCACCTCGAAGGAGGGGCGTGAACTTATCGGGCAGTTCGGAGTGAAGCAGTTTGGGCGGCCGCTCTTCGCGCCCATAGCGTGTAAATAGGCGATGGAGGAAATTCTACACGGTTTCGCGCGGGCGTTACACCTGCTCATTTCAGGCGATGCAGAGACTTATAACATCATCGGCCTCTCCTTAGCCGTCTCGGGGCTTGCAACGTTGATAGCCGCGCTCTTGGGCATCACCTTGGGCACGTTTATCGGGCTACGGGAATTCTTCGGCCGACAGTTCATGGTCACGCTCCTCTCGGCCTTTATGGGGTTACCGCCCGTAGTCGTCGGGTTGCTCGTTTACCTCATCCTCTCGCGCAGCGGGCCTTTAGGCGTGTTAGGCTTGCTGTTCACGCCGACGGCCATGGTCATCGCGCAGGTCATCCTCGCCACGCCGATTATCGCCGCCTTGACCTGCACGGCGGTGGCTGGCGTTGACCGGGCCACGCGTGACGCCGCAGTCACCCTGGGCGCGAACGAGTGGCAAGTGGCCTGGTTGGTGCTCGGCCAGTGTCGGCCCAACGTCGTGGCTGCAGTCATGGCTGGCTTCGGGCGGGTCATCGCCGAGGTGGGCGCGGTGATGCTCGTCGGGGGTAATATCCGCGGCAGCACGCGGGTGATGACTACGGCCATCGTCTTAGCAACCAATCAAGGACAGTTCGACTTAGCCATTGCCCTGGGCCTGATTCTGCTGACCATTGCCTTTCTGGTCAACCTTTTGCTGTCCAAGTTTCAGTTGGGAAACGAACCGGGGTGAGCACTGGAGAGGGCCTTCACCCAAGCTGGGGATAATCAAGAGTTACTCCTGTAACCACACCCCACTGGCGCTGTAAGGGGGCAAAAGCAGCGTGATTTCGTTGTCCTCCGGGGTTACCGTGTCCGTCTCCACATAGTAGTCGTAGCCGAAACTGGCCAGGGACTCTGTCCGCACCCGGTCGACCCTCACCGGCCTCGGGGCCAACTTCAGACCCCGTATCACCAACCGCAGGGCTTGCGTCTCTTCAGTCGGGTTCAGAGCCGTCACGTACAAACCCCCTGGGTGCCAGGAGGCGGCCACTCCCAGGCGGTCGTAAAACAGGGCTCCACGGACGTGGGGAAAGAGCAAACGCAGCACCGCTGTCTCCACCTGCCAACGGTAGCGTTCCCCCGGCGGATGGGTGGGGTAGTAGTCCAAACGCTGGAAGAAATTGCCCGTTCCCGGCCCCGAACGAACCAAGTCATGAAGGAACAGGGCCCCGCTGAACTCCATCAAGTCCGGGTAAATCATTGCCTCCCCCAAAGCCCGGCCAGCGCAGTGCTCAATGAAGGCCGGCTTGCTGAAACCCAGCACGTTGAACTCGGTGAAGGCGAACTGGGTGTCCCGAAAGCCGGCGGCGTCCAATTGTTGCCGGTAGCGCCCCGCGTAGAGGCCCTTAATGAGCGACCAGGCCCGCTTGGTGGAACGGTAAATGCGCTCCGGACTGTCCCAGCGCAGGGGATACCAGGTACGGCCCCGCCATTCGCCTACTCCTGTCAGGTAGAGGTGGACCGAAGCGAAGTCGAAGTGGGTGATACCCTCCTTCCGCAGGGCCCTCAGCATCCGCGTTTGCCACTCCCTGTCGCTCCAACTGGGCCCATCGCCGCACAGGGCGAAGCGGGCCTGGGGAGTCACCCCCCGTAGCGCGCGGATGAAGGCTGCCGCAATCGCCGCATAAGTTTCCGGCGCGTAATACTCATAGTCCTCGTTACCCACCTCCCACACCACCCGCAACTCGTGGTTGCGACACCAGCGGGCGAGGGCCACCGCTTCCGCTACGGCCGCAGACAGGTAGTCTCCGTCGGTGGGAACCCTCTTCCGACCGTCAAAGGAGCGAATTTGGTGGACTACATTGGCCGTAGGGTCTATCCAGTAGCCGGGGTTAAGTTGATACCAGACCGTCAGGTCAGCATCGCGGCAGAAGCGGAAATAGTCTAAAGCGCTGCACCAGTCGTAAGTGTCAGGGAACCAGAGGTTGTAAGCCAGTGCAGCCAGGCCCGCATGGCGCAGGGCCTCCAAACCTTCGCGTTTCCAGGGGGGATAAACATAGGCCAAACTGCCGCCGGGGAAGCGTAGGCTGGTCACGCCAAAGTCACGGCAGAGGCGCAGGAACTCCTCCCGCACCTCCGGTTTGGTAAGGCCGTCCACCAGACCCCTCTCGAAGTAATTGAGCATGAACCCCACGCCCAAAGGGTTGGTCGGCTGTGGCTCTAAGCGGGAGACATTGAGCCAAACGGTGCGTCGCGAGGCCGGCTCACCCAGCAGGGGCAAGGGCCCGCGGGCGTAAACTTCCAATTCGTCCAGGCCGCCTTTAGCAGTGCGACTTTCGGCTACCACTTCCACGCGCAGGGTTATCTCCCGCGCCAGGTACTGTGGCACTCGCATTTCCGTCCAACCGTCGCGCTCGGGGAAACGCAGCGGCAGGGCCCGTCCGTTATCGAAGCGCAAAGTAGCCTGCACCGGCACAGCCCAACCTTTGGCCCGCGCCCGGTGGTGCACCCGCACTTGGACTACGGTCGCCGGCTGGGGCCAGGTCACCGTCCAGGTGGTTCCCACCAGGGTGGCCTTAAGGTCGGCGGTGGCGGTGCTCCCGTCCACCAGCCAGGTGGGAGCAGTGCCCTCTATCGAAGGTCGGTTGCAGCGCACGGTCACCCCCGGTGCGGTTACTTTAACCGCCCCCGCCGCAGGTGTGAGCGTCCCCCAGGCCAAACTCAGGGCCAACAGCGTTTTGCGCATGGCTTATTCACGTACTCTCCCCGCTGCATCTGGTAACTATTCAGACCTTCACCCCTGTCCAACCCTCCCTGCCCACGGGGTCTCCCGCCGGGCAGACCTACCCAAGATTGAAATCTTGGGCTACGGTTACCAAGTCAGTTGGAAACCGACTGAACCAACTTCAGTTGGTTTGGTAAAGGTAGCCCAGAGTTTGAA
>DTZQ01000378.1 GCA_012961305.1 Armatimonadota bacterium
CAGGACTGTGGTTACATTGTCCAACATGGCCGAAAGCAATGCCGTAATGCCGGAGAAGAGGAAAATCATAGGCATAGCCCGTCCTTGGGACAGTTTGGCTGCCTTAATGGCCAACCAACCGTATACTCCGGTGCGGCGCATTACGGCCACAATAATCATCATCCCGATGAGGAGAAATATGGTGTTCCAGTCCACTGCCGAGGGAACATCGGCTTCTCCAAAGGCCACATCCTGGTGAACTATGCGCAGGAGCAACATTAAAGTTGCGCCTACCAGCGCCACCTTGGTTTTGTGTATTTTCTCCGAGGCGATAACCGCATAAGCGATGATAAACAGTGCCCCGGCTAAGTACTGTAATGCAGGACTGACTGAATGTACCGTGGCTTCATGCATGAGTGCTGCCGTCTCCGTAGGGCTATTAAGGCTACCAAACATCAGCATAGCCTTTACTGCCCTTAGATTATACCACAAGAGTGTGGTCTGGACAAGGGTTGGGGGAATGGCCTACAAGCAACAGCAACCACGGGGTTAAGGGGCTGGTGGCCGCCGGGTCTCCAAATAACAGAACCACGCGCTGAGGGCCAGGCACAGGGGAATGACTGCCGTGAGGTGCAAGGTGCCCGTGAGGAGCACGGAAAGGCCGCAAAGGGCACAGAACACCCCCGCCCAAATCAGTTCCCTCTCCCGGCGCACGTGAAAAACGTTGCAGAAGAAGAAAAAAGTCAGGGGCACATAGAGGGACAAAATTAGCAGGGGCAGGGTGACTGCCCGGTAAAACTCAAACCGCACGACTAAATAAACCTCTCCCAGTACCACCAGAGCGATGGTGCCTACAAAAAGACCATTGGCCGGGCGGTCGCGAAAAGTAAACATCCCTTCCTCCCCCAGGCTTCTGTTTCACGTGAAACAAATCTTCCCACCTCGTTGGGGTCAGGGGACCGCCGTTCAAGTGTCCACACCCAGGCCCAAAGCCTACGGCTATCCACCTAACCCTTCGGTGAGAGCAGTCAGGCCTCAGTATCCCCAGTCCCGAGAATAACGGAAATCTCGGTTGATGGTGCGCTCGCTGACCTTGGCAATCACCGGCGGGCACCGCTTGAACTGCGAGCGCTGCAGGAGACGGGCTACCTGGTTTACCAACCGTTCCTCGAACCCTAAAGCCACCACCTCCTCCGGCCGCAGGCGTTGGTCCACCAGAAAATAGAGGGTCTGGTCAAGTTCCAAATAGGAAAAGCCCAACTGGTCCTCGTCCGTCTGGCCCACCCAGAGGTCAGCGGTAGGGACCTTCTTCAGGATTCTCTCCGGCAGGCCCAAATACTGCGCCATCTGCCGCACTTGGGTCTTGTAGAGGTCGCCAATGGGGTTAATCGCGGAGGCCATATCCCCGTACAGAGTCCCGTAGCCCAGAAGCAGTTCCGTTTTGTTGCTGGTGCCCAGGACCAATCCCGTGATGGCCTGGGATAAGTCGTACAGGATGGTCATGCGCTCCCGGGCCATTTTGTTGCCCTTGCGCAGGTTCATCCGCTCCTCGTCTTCCTCCCGCGGCACGTTCTCATTGGCGTAGTAGGCGTCAATCTGGGGGGTAATGTCAATAACCCGGTGTTCCAGGCCCAGTTGCTCTACTACGGCCAGGGCATCGGTAAGACTGTCGGGGCGGCTGGTTTTATAGGGCATGAGCACCGCCAGGACGTTTTGGGGGCCCAAGGCCCGCGCACCCAAGAAGGCGGTCAGCGCACTGTCAATGCCCCCACTTAGCCCTACCACTGCCCGCCGAAAGCCAACTTTGTGTACCTCTGACCGCAGAAACACGGTCAGCATTTTCCCCACCACTTCACAGTTGATGCGCAAGTAGGCCGGAACCTCGTTCATCGCTCCTAACCTCCCGAAAAAATGCGGCTCAGTTCTCGAAAGACCAAATCCACCTGCTCGGCTGCCATTCCCGGGTTGCGAATGCGGTTCCACCGTACCAGATGGTCGGCCTCGACTTCCACCGTCAGCAGGTGCTCCTCAAAGAGCGGCGCCCGGGCCAAGACCTCCCCGGAGGGGGATACCACTTCGGAACCGCCGCTGAAAATGTAACTGTCTTCCACCCCTACCCGCTGGCAGTGAATACAGAATAGGCCGTACAGGGTCGCATTGAGCCGATTGATGGCCCGCCAAGTTTCCACGTTGGCGGTAGTGAAGTGCTCGGTATCGGTCACTCCCCGGGCTGGTGAATTGGACAGTCCGATGAGGGCCTGAATGCCCTCAAACTGGGGCCCATCTATGGCCAACAAGTAGACGCAGGAGGGATGCCACAGGTCCTCACAGATGAGCAGTCCGGTCCGGCCCAGGAGCGGGCTGTCGAAGGCGCGAACGCATCGTCCCGCACTGAAGTAGCGCTGCTCGTCGAACATGCCATAGGTCGGCAAATAGACTTTGCGGTGGCGGTGCAGGAGCAGGGGTTCTTTTCCCCGCTGCAAGCGCAGATAGGCAGCCGCCGTGTAAAAGCGATGGGCTGGGCTTTCCTCCACGAACCCCAACACCACCTCCAGGGTCGGTGGGGTCTTTTCCGTCGGCTGGATTTCCGCGAAACGGGCTCTCAGTTGGGAAAGGGTTAAGGCCACGTCGGGCACTAAGTCCCGCAGCAGGTATCCGGTCAGGCTCAGTTCGGGAAAAACCACCAAATCGTAGCCCTCCCGCCAGGCGGTGACTATGATTTCCCGATGCCGCTGCCAGTTGTCCTCTATTACCCCCAACTTGGGGGCAATTTGTGCTACTAACAGTTTCATTGCCCTTCCATCCACTTCGCCAGGCGTTCCAGCCCCTTTTCAAGGTTCTCCAGGGAGGTAGCGTAGGAGAAGCGCACGTGGGTGGGAGCGCCGAAACCAGTGCCCGGAACAACCGCTACGTGCACCGTTTCCAACCAGGCTTCCGCCAGGGCATCGGCCTGGGGCAACTCCGGCGTGAGCAGGCCGCTTACATCCGGGAAAACGTAGAAGGCTCCGGCTGGCCACCGGCAGGTAATGCCCGGTAGGGCGTTGAGTTGTTCCACGATGTACTGTCGCCGTTGGGCAAAGGCAGCCACCATTTCTGCCACACAGGACTGGTCGCCCCGCAGGGCGGCCTCAGCCGCCCGCTGGGCGATGGAGGTTGCTCCCGAGGTGGAATGGTCCTGCAAGCGCTTCATGGCGGCGATGACCTCTCCAGGGCCGGCGACGTAGCCAATGCGCCAGCCGGTCATGGCATAGGCTTTGGAAACGCCGTTGATGATGAAAGTTCGCTCCTTAAACTCCTCTCCCAGAGCAGCCAGGCTGACATGCTCCGCCCCCTCGTACAGGATTTTCTCATAGATTTCGTCGGAGACGAGGTACACCTCCGGGTACGAGCGCAGCACCTCTGCCAAGGCCTGAAGTTCCTCCCGCGAATACACCTCGCCGGTGGGGTTAGAGGGCGAGTTCAACAGCAAAGCCCGCACGGGGGCATGTTTCTGCAGGGCCCTTGCCAATTGCTCTGGGGTGATTTTGAAGCCGGTGGAGGCCTGCGTAGGGAGGACTACGGCCTCTCCGCCGGCCAGTTGGATTTGCTCCGGATAGGAAACCCAGTAGGGGCAAGGCAACAGGACGCGGTCGCCGGGGTCGAGGATGGCCTGAAAGGTGTTGTACAAGGCGTGTTTGGCTCCACAGCAGACCAGCACCTCGTCGGGGTGGTAAGTCAGCCCGTTGTCCCGGCGGAGTTTTTCGCAAATGGCCTCCCGCAGGCTGGGGAAACCGTTGGTGGGGGGATATTTGGTCTCCCCCTCCGCCAGGGCTTGGGCGGCAGCCCATTTGATATGGGCTGGGGTGTCGAAATCCGGCTCCCCCGCTCCAAAGCCGATGACTTCTATCCCCTGCTGTTTCATTTCCCGAGCGCGCATAGTGATGCTCAAGGTCGGCGAGGGTTGTACTTGCGCCACCCGGCGCGAAATCGCTCGCTGCATGGTTGAACTCCCTTGTGTTTCACGTGAAACGAAGTTTCTATGGAATAGCACCTCCGAATTGGCCCCCGGCCAGCGACCGGATTAACTGCTCCTGGCGCAGTTGGCGGAGCAGTTCGGCCGCTTCGTCGGCCAGGCGGGAAGCGCTTTCCGGGCGGAGGGGAAGGGTGCCATAGCGTTTATAGGCAACCTCCACTTCGTAGCCGCCCTCCGGGTACGCCTCGGTGGTGGGAATGTAGCCAATGAGGCCATTAGTGCACCCCCAAATCATGGTCTCCATGAAGGGTGAACGTTCCTCGATTTCCAGGGCCACTTGGACGAAGGGCTCCGCTGCCAGGCCCACAATGGCTATTTCATTGACCGCCACTGCACTGACCTCGCACACCGGCGCGGGCAGGTCTTCCACCGCGCGGGCCGCGGCTAAAACGGCTCTGGCCCATTCATATTCAGCCTGCGCTGCTCGCTGTTCGCCCGGCAGGCGATGTTCAATTTCATAGCGGGTGACCCTCTCCTGGGCGTTGGCCACCAACTGCTCTGCCTGTTCCAAAGGAGGGGGTGGTTCGCAGAACAGAGGAACCTCGGCTCGGACCGCAAGGATAGTTCCCTCTGCCTCCGTGGGGGTGGCCGGCCAGGCTTGCAGTACCGCCGCCCCTAACAAAGTACCCACCCGCTCTACATCGGCTTGTGTACCTTGCACCACCGGCGGATTGACATCTCCACAGCAACCTTGGGCAAACATGGCTACCGTCTCCGGCCCCAATACCTGCTGCACCACCCGTGCCGCCACTCCCGGAAAGTCCGCGGAAAAGTTCAGGTTGTCTGGACCCCAAATTATGGGATGGGCGGGGTGAGAGAAGAGCACTGCCAAAGGGCGTCGCTCCGGGGTCTCCACCTTCAAGACATCGGCGTAAAGGGCCGCCGGTCCTAAGGGATTGCGCCCCAAAATGACCCCGCGGTCAGCCGTCTTCTCCCGGCGGTTAATGCCTACCTGCACGCTGGCACTGCCCGCACCCAAACGGGCTGCCGTAGCCCGCTGGCGGGCCAGTTGAACGGCGCTGACCAGTTGCCGGGCCAGTACCTCTAAGTAGGACTCGTCCCGCTCCCCCTCCCCGCGCAGGGGCAGAATCGCCGGGCCCGCATGGGTATGGGAGGCATTCAACAGTACCTGCTCCGCCGGGAGACCCAGGCTTTCTCGCAGAAGGTCTCGAACATAGGCCACTAATCCTTCATCAAAACCCATCACATCTGCGGTGACGAAAGCGATGGAGGTTTCGCCATCTTCCACCCACAGAGCACGGGCGTAGAGGTCATCCTGAACGCCCAAGGATTCCCGCCAGCGTTCCAAGTAACCTCCCATCGGTCCGCCCACCGGAGGGGTAATCACCACTTCGGCTGCACCGGCGCGAAACTGACCCATGCCTCTCCTCCGCCAATGTGCCCCGCTTACCGTTTGTATTTTACCTCCATTCCGCTATTTCGTCAAGAAGGGAATCTTAACTTGCACTGCGGAGAGGGTTGGAGAGGGGTTTGATAAGGTGACACCCCCCTGTTGCTCCTCCTTAGAGCCTACCGGGATAGGTGGCTAAGAGAAGCGGCTTTGGGGCCTGTTACTCTGGGGGCAGATTGTTGGTCGGCGCGGCAACAAAGCACCAACCCGACAGGGGGAAACTACCCCCTTGGCGAGTCCGAGGAAAGGGCCTCTTCGGCGGAAGGAGGTGAGGCTGGCGGTTCCTCTGCTTCTGGGGGAAAAGGTCCCCCTGGGCCCAACATTCCCGGCGGCCATCTCTCCTCAAAGACAGCGGCTAATTTGGCCAATTCCTCCTCACCCAAATCATCCCCATACTGTTCCTGCAGTTCTTGCACCAGGACCAGGTGGAAGAGTTCCGGCGGCATGGCTTCCAGGGGCCCATGAAATTCAATGGTGAACTTCTCCCCTTCCCTTTCCACCTCGAATTGGCCCTGGTCATTTATAAGCAGGCCAGCCTCACAAGCAATTTGCGCTCCTGCGAGGGCTTGTTGCCCTTCCGGGGTGCCCGTGTCCACGAACTCCACCCGAATCCGCTCCGGCAGGGCCTGGGCTATTTCCTTCAACAGGTCAATGGTCATCTCGTGGCACGGGTTGGCCGATTGGGCAAAGGCTTTAATCTGCACTTTGGCATCCTCTGAGCCGATGGGTTCGAGGGGTTCGGGGGATTTGAAATGGCGTACATACTGCGCTTGAAGGGTTGTCTGTCCCTTTAGTAACTTGCTCAAGGAGTGCGTGGGGTCGAGAACATTTACAATGACTGCCACCACTCCCAGGGCCAAGGCAACCAGCAGTAATTTTTTGAGGCGACTCATGGTTTAGTCCTCCTCTTTGGACCTATCCCCTGCTCTTTGGTGCCACTTATAAAACTTTATTCTCTGATTTTCAACACAAACCAGCCTGTTCGAGTTCCCGTTTCCGGTTCCATTATCAATAGAGCATTCCTCATCCCTCGTCGCTCACAATTTTCCCATCTTCCATGCCGATGCAGCGCGAAGCGTGGTCGAGGATGCGCAAGTCGTGAGTAGCCATAATGATAGTATGTCCTTGGTAGTTCAAATCTCTGAGGAGGGCAATTACTGCCTCTGCGGTTTTGCGGTCGAGGTCGCTGGTGGGCTCGTCGGCGAGGATTATTTCCGGTTCCAAGACCAGGGCCCGAGCGATTACTGCTCGTTGCTGCTCTCCTCCACTTAGTTCCCCGGGGAGATGGTTCCGGCGGTGGGAAAGGCCCACTTTCTCCAAGGCTTCTAAGGCTTTCTCTACCTTGTTCTCTTTGGGCAGGTCGAGGGGAACCAGGGGAACCAGGACGTTCTCCAGGGCCGTAAGTGTAGGGAGAAGGTAGAAAAATTGAAAAATGAAACCGATTTTCTCCCGGCGGAATTCAGCCCGCCTATCTTCGTCCGGGGTGGAAAGGTCAACGCCATCCACTACTACCTTACCCTCTGTGGGTTGGCCCAAACCACCAATGAGGTAAAGCAGGGTGGATTTCCCCGCCCCTGAGGTGCCATAAAAGGCAGCAAACTCCCCTTTGCGGAAGTGGATGGTTATTCCGTCCACCGCCCGTATTTCTTCCTCCGCTTTGCGGTAGATTTTGGTCAAGTTTTCGGTAGAGATGAACTTTTCCATGTTCATACCCTCCTGAAAGCCTCAATGGGCTCAAGGGCCGCGGCCCTTCTTGCCGCCAGCAAGCCGCTCAGAGCGCTTACACATACGGCTATGGCCAAGGCCAGAACCACCAAGCCGGGCGAGGCGACAAAAGGAATCACTACTTTGGTGGGCATGGGGATGGCGGGGACACAGGGGAAAGGATTCATGGCGTGGGGGATTTGACCCACTACCGCCTTGCTCCAGCCGAAAACCACCAGTTCGCCCACTATGCAGCCCAGTACGCTCCCAATGAGTCCCTGCAGGAGAAGTTCAAAGGTGAGCAGTTTGGAAACGTCTGCGTTCCTCCAACCCACCGCTTTCATGACCCCAATTTCCCCAATCCGCTCCGCTACTGACCCCAGGGCGGTTCTAATTACAATCAGCACCATCATCACGAGCACGATAATGGCAATAGCCTGAGCCGCTTTCTGGGCGAGAACGGAGATGCCTGTGGCCTGGGGAAAGACCTTGGAAGAAGTGAATACGAATACTTTCTTTGCCGGGACCCCTGTCTTCTGGGATTCCTCTTTGATGATTCGCATCACCTGCTTTTCCAATTTAGGCAACATATCTAAATCGGTGACCCGAATGAGAATGTTGTTCACCACCTCTCCCCTGACCAGAGACGGCTGCTCCCTTTGCAGAATAACTTGGGCATCCCGCAAGGGGATGTAAACCTCTGCCTCCGCAGCCCGCAGGGCTTTGGGTAGAACTATGCCCACCACTTCAAACTGCTGGTCGCACAGGTCAAGGGAGTCGCCCACTTTAACCTCCCATTTATCAGCATAGTGAGCGTCAATCACCGCCTTGCCTTCATCTCCCGGCTCAAGCAACCGACCGGAAATTAATTGGATGTCCGAGGAAAGGGGACCGATTTTGGTGGCCATTTGAGGCTCAATGCCAGCGGTAGCACTCATGGCTTTAACCTGGGGCATCCACACCCAGAAATGGAGTTGGCCCGCTGCATATTGGACGCCAGAGAGGGCTCTAATTCTCTCCACCGCACTTTGAGGAACGGGCCCCAGGTGACGGGCCATGCGCGCTTTCTTGTAGGGGCCGGGCTCTATGAAGGACTGAGCAGTCATATCCGAACCTGACTCGCGGAATATCGCTGCTACTCCCTCCTGGAGCGAGCGGATTACGCCCCATACGGAGACCAGCAGTGCAGTCCCAATGAAAACGCTGAGGATGGTTAGCCCGGAGCGCGCTTTTCTCCGGGTTATCTCTCGCCAAGCATAGGTCCACATTTGCGCTCACCTCCTCAGAATTGGCATTTGAGGCTGACAAAATTACTTGCGAAACATTACCCATCGCCCATATATGCCCGAGGGGTATTGGTCTTCAATGATGCGGTAGTTGACAATGTTAGCCGCCTGCAGATGCCAACGCAGCCCATTCGCTGGTATGTAGCGCAGAGGCAGGCGCGCGAGGCTGCCCCAACTTTCTTCCACTATCTTTTGCACGAGTTCAGGGGTGAGCATCCTGGTAAAGCCACCGCCGATGTATGCCACCCCACCCGGCTTGAGGACCCGCCAGGCCTCACGGAACACCCCGGCCTTGTCAGGTAAGAAGGGTATCAGGCCGCGGCTCACCACCAAGTCGGCCCAGTTATCCTTGAACGGTAAGTTGAGCGCATCACCCCAGATGGCATACGCGCGGTCGCCGATTTTGGCCTCTGTGATACGTCGTTGCGCTATTGCAACGGCATAAGGGTTAAGGTCAAGGGCATAGATTTTCAATTTCGTCAGCCTGACCAACTCGATGGTCAATTCACCGGAGCCACAGCCAAGATCAATGCCAATGCCTTCTGTGATACCCGTGTCCTCCACAATCTGCTTGGCTAAGGCCGGATAAACTGGCGCAAGGAGTGTCCTGGCCATTTCAGCCATGCGCTCCGCCTTAGGTCTCTCTGGCAGTTTGCTTTCCCTCTCTGCCGCACGCACCCATAGGCAGGTTGTCACTGTGAGAATTAGGCCCACGCCAGCGACAAGCGCGCCAATACTTCGGTAAAGATGCGGGCGATTCAGAGGTCCATGCCGGTTACTTGTACCCATATCCATCCCTCCTTTGCATCCCTCACTTAAAAATGAGCCTTGCCTGGCGTGGAATCATCTTCACATGCCCATCCAACCAAAGGACATTAGCCTGACAGAGTATGCCTCGATGACCACTGTGGGGGTTGTTAGGCTCACAATACCAGTCGCTCATGAGCCAGCAATCGGCGTCCCAGTGCATCGTCATTATGCGCGGCCTATTGCCCCATGCCTTTTTGGCCAGAAAGAAAAAGTCAATCCAGTTTATGCCCTGCGAGGGCAGGCCATAAAATGAGAAGTAATAGTAACTGATGTTGCCCTTTGACCTGTTCTCAGGGCAATCTCTCAGGTCGCAGATGCCATCCCGGTCAACATCGCTCCACTTGGTCGTGCCCACGGCTGGGGCACTGGGACAGTAGAACAAACCCATGTTCTTGGTGTATGGTCGCAACGCAGCCATAAGCAGGGGGTGCGGATTGCCTGCATGGGGCTCAATAGGCAGAAGTTCATCGTAGTCCTGGGCATACATGTGCAGGGCGAGGCCCAGTTGGTGGAGGTTGCTTCGGCAAGTCGTTGCCCGGGCAGACTCCCTCGCCCGGGCAAACACTGGAAAGAGGATTGCCGCCAAGATGGCAATAATGGCGATGACCACTAACAATTCGATGAGGGTAAAACCACGTTTGTTTAGTCGTTCTTCACCCATGGCCATACCTCCCTTCCTTCCCGATAAGTGTAATTGACATTTACAATTATAACACACAAATGTGACAAAACTGTGAACTCTTTAGGGAGAATTTATGAACTTTTCCCCTTTAGCCTCGGTTCAAAGTGGATGGCCTTCCGAGGACAGCCGTTAAGACAATCCCCACAAAGGGTACAATCCACCATACCTGGTTTAGTGGACAGCGGACATTCTCGGGGGTACTTCCCACATCCTACACACCGCTCCCGGTCAATTCGCAACCTCCAAAGGCTCACTTTATTAGCCAGACCCAGCAGAGCACCCAAGGGGCACAGATAGCGGCACCACAGGCGGGAGAGGAATAATGCCCCGACGAGGGCCAACACCGCAAGCCCTAAGCGCACTTTGTATCCTCCGCTGGCAAACAGAAACGTCAGTTTGACAGACTCCAGGCTGAAGTTGGAGCCCGTATGAATGGGCACGGTCACCATGCCTAATCCGCTGAAAATTAAAACCAGTACCAGCGCCAGAAGGGGGTATTTAAGCCACTTGAGAACGGCGTCTAACTTATTGCCGGAATTTTTCGCCTGCCCCTTGAGTCTGGATGCTTTAGCCAACAAATCCTGCACGAAACCCAACGGACATAGCCATCCGCAGAAAACCCGCCCCGCAAGCAACCCCGTGCCCACCAACACCCAGACCAGGTAGGGTTGTAAATACTTGCCTGGGCATTGCAGCAGCGGGCAGATAGGACAAGCGATGAAGGGAACTACAAAGGGACAGCGGAACACTCCCACGAACAGCAGTTCGCCCAGCACCAGTAAGCCGAGGGTTTGAACGGTGTACCTCAGCCATTTAAGCCATCGCATAGGATTCTTACCCTCAAAAATCCATCTTGAACTGGGTGTAAAGACAAGTGGCTGAATTGTGGTCGCCCTGACCTTTGAAATAGCCACCCGGAAACAACTTACCCAGTACCAACTTGAAGGAGAGGTTAGGCGAATACCTGTACGCGAGGACCAAATCAATCTCCCGGCCTAAATGTCTGCTCCGGCCCCCCGCTTGATTGAGCCGGTAATGGAAGAAATTCAAGCCACATTTGAGCCCCGTTCGCGGCTGGGTTAGCACCCCCAATTGTAGCAGACGCAGGTTGGCCAGTTGTCGAGTATCATAGACGATAGGCTGGTCCTGTAACTCTACGGGCCTCGAGCGCAAGGCCCAACCGGCGATTTCGCCAAAACCCCACTTCAGATGCGTGAACCGGTCCGGCCAGTCCTTGGTCGGATAGACCTTCCGGATGTATTCGGAACGGAACTCCTCAAGGTCGTTAGTTGCCGGATTGTCACCGGTTCCCAGGGCATATTGAAAGGTCAAGGTCGTTTTCCGGGGGTCTGGCAGGGTGTAAGCAAGGCCCAAGAGCAGCGCGTGCGCCCGATAACGCCTGTCTGCGTTGGCTGCCGTGCGGTCATCGTACCGGCCCCTTTGCAGTACGGCCTCGGCTTTCCAGCGCAAGCGGTGTTCCGGCACGGTGCCCGTGGCCCGAATTCCCGTAAACCGTTTGGCGCGGGTGTTCTCTTCCCTGGTGCGGTCGACTTGGAGCATATGGTAGGCCAGAAGTTCTCCCTGTCGCCAGGGAGCAGTTACGAAGAGTCCAAAGGCATCCGCATCGCTGCGCACGCCGCGCAGGGCGAACCAGAACTGCCTCTCATAGCCCCAGATTTTGAACAGGTCAATCCTCGCTCGCTTCAGGTTCACCGTCAACTTAACTGCATCGGCGCCGTTGGAATCGTCAGACATAACGAGACGGTCGCCATATTCAATTTTCTGGCGTCCGACGGTGAGGTCGCAGGGAGAGTGGAACAGGTGGTTTAGGGTGAAGTTCGCGTAGCACACGTCGAAAGAGGTTTCGGTACGGTCAGGGCTGAGGCCCCGCGGCTCCTCCCAGGCAGGTGGCCCGGCACCGGGGGGGGCGACTACCATAGGAGGACGCCGGGTCCCCCAAGCCCATTCGGCCTCCGGCTGAAAAAACACGGAAACCTCAGAGGCCAATTTAGCCCTGATGCGGAGCCAGGTCCTGTTCACGACGAAGGAGGCAGCGTCCTTCTTGGGGGTAGCCTTAGCCGCGTTGAAATCCAACTCGTCCCAGGTGAAGAAGCGAATGCGGCTCTGCCCTCCTATCTGCACCCGCGGATAGGCCGCAAGTGATTCATAGATGGCTTGCATTTTGCTTTCCGTTTCCGCGTGGGCCGCCTCTGCTGCGGCCAGCCTTTCGGTCAGGCGTTCAATCACATAGTCGCTGGCAAAGGCCCTGAACTCCACGTCCTCGATTTGGGAGACAGGTACAAAGCCGTATTTTTTGAGAATTTGCTGAGCGGGCTTGGAGAGCAGAAATTGGACGTATTTCCGGGCCAAATCCCCCTGTTCACTTTCTTTTACTGTGCCCACAGTGAAGACGCAGTAGCGGCGATAGAGGTCCGACTTGAGCAGGTCGCGCAAGGGGATGCGAATTACCTCCAACTTTCCCTTTATCCCCGGCAACCTGGCAAGGTACTCCTCAACGATGGCCCCGTCCGCTTCGCCCCGGCTCACGGCCTCAGGAACGAGTCTTTCAAAATCGAAGTCCTTTACCACATTTTGGAGATAGCCTTCTTTTACTCCTGCCCCCTCCACCAGTTCCAGGGGTAACTCGTAGACATAGGGTTTGGCCTTGCCCTTGACCTTGGAGGCCACCGCGATTTTAACCCCAGTTTGGCCCAAGTCCTGTAAGCCCTTAATGCCTGCCGGATTGCCGGGAGCGGTGACGATTACCCAGCGGGAGAAGCAAAGCACCGCGTAATCCGGGTTGATTCTTCCTGCTTTCTCCAACTCCATTGGGTATTCAAGGGTGCGGATGGCGAAGACGTCCGTGGCCGTCATGCCATACAAAATCGCCCGCTTGACCCGTTCCGAATTGAAAGCAGTGAGCATTATCTCACAGTTGTTTTCCCGCTCATAGAGTGGATTTAGTTCCCGCAGCGCCTCCTCTAAGGCCCCACTCGCCAGGACCGAAAGCAAGGGCCGTTCCTCAGCCCAGAGCCCTCTCCCCTGGCCCAAGCATACCACTATTACTAAACAGGCAAACAGTCCCTCCTTTTTCCCGCTTTTAAGGTACATCTTAATCAGCCTCCTTTCACCGGAATTGCTTTAGGTTGTGGTTTTCGCCCTTTCGAGCATATCCCCCTTAAAGTTTCCTCAGCCCAAGCAAACGGCGGTATAACTTCATCTGGGGCGACTTCACATGCACGAAACCATGCTTCTCCATAATAGGCCGAGCCACCTCAGACAGGGTAAAAGCAATGTACTTCCGAGCCAGTTCTGGATTGCGGCTGGCAGTCATCAGACCAATAGTAAATGGCGGCTTTTCCTTACAGCGTTTGCCCGCGTACATAATTTCAGGTTCGATGGGGATGACTTGGACTCTACCTCGGGTAAGAGGCAGAAGGCTCAGCCTCCGCTCCACGATAGCCGCATGAACCTTTCCCCGCACGATGTCCCGCAGGAATTTTCGCGGACAATCGGTCTGCACCACAACATTGCGCAGGAATTGCTCTTTTACCCCAGCCGCTTCGACGATTTCCAGGACGCATTTGCTATTAGGGATAGCCGCTTTCGGGGGAAAAGCGAGCCTTACCCCGGCGCGGCCCAGGTCTTTAACCTTCCTTATGCCCGCCGGATTGTTCCGAGGAGTAATGACCACATATTCCTCTACACAAAACAGCCTGAAGTCAGACTTCATCTTCCCATACTTGACGAGGTATTCAGGATTAGTTGTAGCCGTGCGCGGGGCGAACACATCAATGGGCCCCCGATAGTGATGGGCCAGGGCTTTAGTGAGGTAGCCAGCCGCCGCAGAGGTGAAAAATATGCGGCAGTTGAACTTCCGCTCAAAGACACGGTTCAACTCATTCAAAGCCTCTGCCAATCCCCCACAAGCCCAAACGATGAGGCGAGGCTTAGCAGCAGCCGCCGGGGAACTCAAGAACTCAGCCCCCAACCCCAGGGCCGCTCCTAACGCTCCAGAGGCGGTTTCCTTAAAAAACTCCCGTCGGGTTAGAGAAATCTTTTCCTCGGTTGACATTTCTCATTTACCTCCTTATGTTTACTGACCTGCCCACTCCTCCCACCTCAGGTCACATTTCCCCGGCGTTCCCACCACGTCGGCGCGACACTGCTTGCAGAGAGCGAATTGGGGAATAATTTGAGCGCATTGCCTCCTCACCTCCCTTAACTCGGAGAAAGACGGCGCTCGATGGGAAGCGAAACGGTAACAGGGAATCAAAGGCATGATGTTCATCAGTATTGCGCCCGCTTCTTTCACCGCTTGGGCCACCTCAGGGAGGTGTTGGTCGTTAATCCCGGGGACCAGCACCGTGTTCACTTTAACGGCTATTCCGGCTTCCGCGGCCCGCCGCAATCCCTCCAGTTGGCGATTGGTCAACCAACGGGCAGCCTCCTCGCCTCGTAGGAGTCCCCCATGGCCCTTCACCCAGGCATAAATCTTCGCTCCTACGATGGGGTCTACCGCGTTGACGGTCACGGTAATCGCATTAAGCTCCACGGCTTGCAATTGAGGCAACCAAGCCACCAACTCCAGTCCATTGGTACAGAGGCACAGCACGGCGTCAGGATGTTGCTTGCGGATAAGCCGCAGAGTTTCTAAGGCTTCAGGATTGGCCAGTGGGTCCCCTGGTCCGGCAATGCCCACTACTCCTCGCTCGTCTTCCCCCAGAAATGAGTCCGCCCTCCGCTGGGCTTCCTCCGGTCGAAGCACCTCGGCGGAAACCCCTGGTCGTGAGGGTACTCCTTTCTTGCCTACACTTCTTGCACAGAAGTTACACTGGATATTACACCGGGGGGCAACCGGCAGATGTAGGCGAGGCACGTAATAGTGAGCCCGTTCATCAAAACAGGGATGCCCTGCAGCAATGTCCTCGGGCCTCAGTTTGCCAATTACTCCCCGGTTAAGTTCGACGTGATGCTTTGTGGTCAACATTAAATCCTGTAATTTAATATGACATAAATAATTTACAATACCACTGCTAAAACAATCCCCCTGCTACGGACCTTGTACCCCTCTGGATACCCGAAATCTATAAGTGTAATTGACATTTACAATTATAACACACAAATGTGACAAAACTGTGAACTCTTGAGGGACAATTTGTGAATTTTTGAGAGGTATTAGCCGCTCGGCAGGGAGTTACGCTTCAATATTTAAACTGCAACTGGAGGGTGAATCGTCCCTTATCCTGCCCCGGCCGGCTCGCGAATGCGTATGCAAAGGTGCAACAGGTAACGGCACCAAGGTAATGTATCCATCCGAGCCCTAAGGTCCGCTCATAGTCGCCACCCTGGGGGTCGAAAAGGTCGTAGCGAATGACCAAGTCATCGGTAGGCAATATGTTCCGCATCCACTGGGCCCAGAAGCCCCATGCGGATGCATCACGCCACGTACGCCCCTGATGCGATGGGTCAGTAGCGTACCCCTTGCCGGTTATGACTTCAATCTTGAGAGCCGAACCCTCGCGCCAGATGTAAGGATTATCCTCGGGGACGGAGACATAGTGGTATTGGAGACCGAAACCAGCACGCCACTTGGGACGGTTGCGCCCGCCAGTCACGTTGCCTGCCGCATCTACAAACAACTGCCGCGCCCGTCCCCAATACCCATACAGTTGCCACTTGAGTTGCGGCGGGCCCTGGTAAGGCCCTTTGCCCTTGCGCAGGTTGGTAAAGTAAACCACCACATCCTTGAAGTCATTTAACTCCCCATCCTGGTCTTTGATGCCATTGCCGTTCCACAGCCCCACAGCCCAGTACAGCGGTTGCCTCCCGCGGGTCCTTCCGCTGAGCATCACCCCTCGGTCCCGCTCGCCGGGGAACAGGTAACGGGCAACGGCCGAACGCTCGGGCATCTCACGCACCGAAGAGGACTGCAGCACTTCGTAACTGGCGTTCCACTTGCGCTGTCCCACTTCCAGGGTGAGGCCTGAGGGGAAGTGATACTTGACCACGGCGTCCTTAAGGCTGACCTTATGCTTATCGGCAGCCAGTTGGAGCAGAAAGGAGGCTTCTTGCTGGAAACGGGCTTCCACCTTGAGGCGGGCTCGCCGCACCAGAAACTCCCAAGGTTCTCCTTCCTCGTGGCTTAGGCGCCCCTGCATGTAGCCGCTGACCTTCCATTGCGTGGCGCGACCGGGGGCCACCTCGGGCTTCTCTGCACCTCCCTCGGCCGCGTGGGCAATGGAACCATATGGTGCAGCCGAAATCACACCTGCAACCAACCATCCAGCAGCCGACCAAGGTATAGACCTGCACCCATGCAACACGGCAACTCCCTTCCCCATCGTTCGTAATGATATGCTCCTCTGTCATGGAGGAGGGCCACACAGTCGCTATGCGACGTGTGTTGCGACCTTGCAATTGTCAGGGTATTTTAGCAGAACATCCCTGCGTCAAGAGGTGGTGGTGACAAGAAGTAGAAGGCCAGATACCGGTAGACGCAAAGGAACCGTTCCGCGGGATTTACCCAAAGAGGACCGGTCCCCTTTAGAACCTGCTTCCTGCTTCAATGACGGAATGCTCGTAGACCGACC